>NZ_JBEOSP010000003.1:260413-362165 GCF_040303105.1 Kitasatospora sp. NPDC096128
CAACAGCGCCTGGCCGACGGCGCCCGGGCCGGTGCCGAGCACCCCGAGCGGCCGCCCCCGTCCCCGTACGCTGGTGGGCGCGCCCCACCCTTCAGGCCGTCGAGGCCTCGGCCGGGACGGGCTGCCCGTCCTCGGGCGCCGCGGCCTGCGCGGGCGCCGGGGCCTCCTCGATCGCCGGGGCCTGCTCAGCCGCGGCCGGGCCGACCAGCGGCGACTCGGCCGCCTTCGCCCGGCGCGGCAGCAGCAGCGCGCAGGCCCCGGCCGCCAGCACCACCCCGGCGCCCACGTACAGCGCGGGCCCCATCGCGTCGACGAAAGTCCCCGCCGAGCCGTCGCCGCCCTGCTCCGAGAACACCGCCGCCAGCACGGCCACCCCGAGCGCACCGCCGACCTCGCGCAGCGCGTTGTTGGCACCGGAGGCGATGCCCTGCTCCTCCGGCCGGACGCTGTCCATCACCAGGGCGGCGGTCGGCGCGAAGTACATCGACATGCCGATCCCGCACAGCACCACGGCCGGCACCACCGGGCCGTACGCATAGTGCCCGAGCCCGGCGTTGATCGCCGCGTACAACGCCAGGCCGACGCCCTGCAGCACCAGCCCGACCACCACGATCAGGCGCCCGCCGAAGCGGTCGGCCAGGATCCCGGCGACCGGCGCGACGATCAGCCCCACTCCGGTCCACGGGAGCATCCGGATGCCGGCCTCCTCCGGGGTGTAACCGCCCACTGTCTGCAGGTGCTGGCTGATCAGGAAGATCGAGCCGAACATCCCCAGCGACATCAGCAGGCCGGAGGCGTTGACGGCGGTGAAGGTCCGGTTGCGGAACAGCCGCATCGGGAGCATCGGGTGCGCGGCGCCGCGCTGCTCGTACCGGACGAAGGCGACCAGCAGCACCAGGCCGCCGGCCAGCGAGCCCAGCACCAGCGGGCTGGTCCAGCCGTCCGGGTTGCCGCGGATCAGGCCGAGCACGACGCCGAACAGGCCGAGGCTGACCAGCACCGTGCCGACCACGTCCAGGGCCGGGCCGGCACCCCGGCTCTCGCGCAGCTTCCACGCGGCCAGCGGCACCAGGACGACGCCGACCGGGACGTTCACCCAGAAGATCCACTGCCAGGAGAAGTTCTCCGTCAGGGTGCCGCCGACCAGCGGCCCGGTGGCGATGGCGAGGCCGTTGACACCGGCCCAGATGCCGAAGGCCATCCCGCGCCTGACCGCCGGGATGGCGGCGGTCAGCAGGGTGAGGGTGAGCGGCATCGACACCGCGGCTCCGACGCCCTGGACGGCGCGGGCGGCGATCAGCTCGCCGATGCCGGGCGAGAGCGCGGCCGCGGCCGAGCCGACGGTGAAGAGCGTGAGCCCGATCACGAACAGCCGGCGGCGGCCGAAGCGGTCGCCGAGCGCCGCTCCGAACATCAGCAGCACGGCGAAGGAGAGGGTGTAGGCGCTGACCGTCCACTCCAGGTCGGACAGCCCGCCGCCGAGCTCCTCGCGGATGGAGGGCAGCGCGGTGGTGACGACCAGGTTGTCCAGGGCGGCCATGAAGCCCGCGAGGCTGGTGATCACCAGCGTCCAGACGCCGGTGCGACCGAGGCCAGGCCGCTCCGTCGCGACCTCGGCCCCGGCCGCCGTCGCGACCGCTCCCCCCGTCGCGCTCCCCGCTGTGTTCTCCGTCATGTCTTCCCCCCAGGGTTTTCCGGATAGTTATTGATCACTAACTTTCGAGGCCCGGAAAAAGGGCCGCACGGACCGCGCCGCGCGACCCGCTACCCGGCTTCCTCCCGCTCGCCGAAGCCGTCCCAGATCCGGTGGTCCCGGGGGAAGCCCAGCGCCACCAGGGTGTTGATCAGCATCCCGTACGCGAAGAACTCGGTGGTCCCCTGCACGTCGCCGCCGACCCGCTCCCGCACCCGCTCGAACAGCTCCCCCCACAGCCGCCGGGCGGTCTCGCCGATCTCGTCCTCGCCGGCCATCCGGGAGGCGAACACCGAGACGTAGAGCTGCATCTGCATCATCAGCTGCTCACCGTCCTCGACCAGGCCCATGTAGGCCTCGGACATCTTGGCAGCGGCCTCCTCGCCAGTCAGTCCGGCCGACGCCTCGTCGAAGACCTTCCAGGTCTCCTCGATGCAGCGCTCGGCGGCGGCCGTGAAGATCGCCTGCTTGCCCGGGAACAGCCGGAACAGGTACGGCTGGGAGACGCCCACCCGACGGGCGATCGTCTCGGTGGACGTGCCCCGGTAGCCGTTCCTGGCGAACTCGATCATCGCGGCCCGGATGACGCTCTCGCGCCGCTCCTCCGCACTCATCCGCATGCTCGCCTTCGCCACGAGCCTAAGTTAGTGACCAATCACTATCTCCGCAAGGGGGCCTCCCCCGGAGAACGGGCCGGAGACCCGGCCGCCCCGGAGCCCGTCGAACGGGCTCCGGGGCGGCCGGGAGTGACGAACGCCTCAGGCGAGCCGGACGACCGCCCGGGACATCCCCAGGACCTTCTGGCCGCCGAAGGTGGCCAGCAGGTCGATCTGCACCTTGCGGTCGTCCAGCTTCTTGGCGACCTTGGCGGAGACCTCGATCACCGAGCCCACCCCGTCGTTCGGCACCGTCACCGGCCGGGTGAAGCGGACGCCGTACTCGACCACCGCGGCCGGGTCGCCGACCCAGTCGGTGACCACCCGGATCGCCGCGGCCATGGTGAACATGCCGTGCGCGATGACGTCCGGCAGGCCGACCTCCAGCGCGAACTTCTCGTTCCAGTGGATCGGGTTGAAGTCGCCGGAGGCGCCCGCGTACTGCACCAGTGTGGCGCGGGTCACCGGGAAGGACTGCGCCGGCAGCTGGGTGCCGACCTCGACCTCGTCGTAGTTGATCGCCATCGCGCTCACTCCCCCGCCTCGTCGGCGGCCCGGGCCACCAGCGTCATGATCGCCGTCACCACGTGCTCGCCGGTCTCGTCCGCCACCTCGCCGCGCACGGTGAGCACGTCGTTGCCCGCCAGCGACTTGATGTTGTCGATGGTCACCGCGACCGTCAGCCGGTCGCCGGCCTGCACCGGGCGGCTGTACAGGAATTTCTGGTCGCCGTGCACCACCCGGCTGTAGTCCAGGCCCAGCTCCGGGTCCTCGACGACCTGGCCCGCGGCCTGGAAGGCGATCGCGAACGGGAAGGTCGGCGGGGCGATCACGTCCCGGTGGCCCAGCGCCTTGGCGGCCTCCTCGTCGGTGTACGCCGGGTTGGCGTCCCCGATCGCGACCGCGAACTCGCGGATCTTCTCCCGGCCGACCTCGTACGGCGCGGTGGGCGGGTAACTACGCCCGATGAAAGAGGGGTCGAGTGCCACGGCAGCTCCTCGGAACGCGGGTGGAAACGCGGACGGGTACGCGGGTGGGTACGCGGACGGGTACGCGGGTGGGTACGAAAAAGACTCCGGGCCGCATCCCCTGTTGAGGGATACAGCCCGGAGTCGAAGACCTGATTCACACAGGCCCGGTGCCCTGCAACAGGGTCAGCGGGTCTCGCGGTGCGCGGTGTGCGAGTTGCAGCGGGGGCAGTGCTTCTTCATCTCAAGACGGTCCGGGTCGTTACGCCGGTTCTTCTTGGTGATGTAGTTCCGCTCCTTGCACTCCACGCAGGCCAGCGTGATCTTCGGGCGGACATCGGTGGCAGCCACGGGAGTGCCTTCCTTGGACAACGAATAAGAACACGACAAGAGTAGCCGACCGGGAGTGCGATCTCCCGACCGACTACGCGGGGTAGCGGTGACCGGACTTGAACCGGTGACACAGCGATTATGAGCCGCTTGCTCTACCAACTGAGCTACACCGCCACAGTGATCAGCAGCACAGCCGAAGCCGAACCGCCTTTCACCAGAGCCCCCATGCGGAATCGAACCGCAGACCTTCTCCTTACCATGGAGACGCTCTACCGACTGAGCTATAGGGGCGAACGAGGAAGAGATTACACGTTCCGCGCCCAGAGGTGAAATCCGTATCCCGGGCCGAAGACCGCAGGTCGGCGAGGTGCACGGACGGACGATCCAAGGCCGGGCGTTCGATCGGCCCGCGTGCCGTGCGCCCCGAGCCGATACGACTATTGCCCGCCTCCCCGCGCCCCGCCCCCGTGCGCCATAGGCTCGACGCTCATTGGCCGGGGCACCGGCCGATCCCCCCACGGGCCCACTGGCCAGCGCGAGAAGGAGCCGGCGATGGACAGCGCAGCCGCCGACGGGTCGCACTCAGGGCCCGGCCCGGCGGCCAACCCGCTCGGGCACGGTCCGGTCCTCCTGCTCACCGGGGCCCGGCTGGCCGACGGGCGCGTGGTGGACGTGCGGGTCAGCGGCGACCGGATCCAGGCGGTCGGCACCGTCGGCAGCCTCGGGCCACTGCCCGCCCTGCCCGGCGCCCCCACCGTCACCACCGGCGCCCGGATCGACCTCAAGGGCTACCTGCTGCTCCCGGCCCCCGCCGAGGCGCACGCCCACTACGACTGCGCCTTCTCCGCCGCCCTGCCCGCCCCGCCGCCGGACACCCCCGCCGACCTCACCCGCCGGGTCACCGAGGCCGCGCTCACCTCGCTCGGCTACGGCGCCACCGCCCAGCGCACCCACGTCCGGATCGGCGACGTGCACGGGCTGCGCCAGCTGGAGGCGGTGCTCACCGCCCGCCAGGCGCTGCGGGGCCTGGCCGAGCTCCAGGCGGTGGCGATGCCCCGGCTGCTCACCGGCCGGGCCGGCGCGGACGGGCGCGCCCAGCTGCGCGAAGCCCTCAAGCTGGGTGCCACGGCGGCCGGCGGCTGCCCGGAGCTGGACCCGGACCCGGCCGGGTACGTGCAGCTGCTGCTGGAGGCCGCCCGGGAGGCGGACTGCCCGGTGGACCTGCACACCACCGCCGCCGACGCGCCCCAACTCGCCCGGCTGGTCGGCGCCCTGGCGCCACTGCGGCCGCGGGTGACGCTCGGGCCGTGCGGGGCGCTGGCCCGCGGCGGGGCCACCGTACTGGCGACCGGCGGGGTGCGGGTGGTCTGGCTGCCGCAGAACGGCGGCTGCACCGGCCTGGAGGGCCGCCCGTCCGGCCTCCGCCCGGGCCTGGTGCGGGAGTTGGCCGCGGCCCGGGTGCCGCTGGCGGCGGGCAGCGGCGCCCTGCGGGACCCGTCCAACCCGGTCGGCCGGGCCGATCCGCTGGAGGCGGCCTACCTGCTCGCGGCGAGCGGGGAGCTGGGCCCGGACGCGGCGTACGACGCGGTGGCGAACCAGGCCCGGGCGGCGCTCGGGCTGCCACCGGTGCGGGTGGACGCCGGGTTCCCGGCGGAGCTGCTGGCGGTGCGCGGGGACTCCCTGGCCGGGGCGCTCGCGGGCGGGCACAGCCGGCTGGTGGTGCACAGCGGCCGGGTGGTCAGCCGGACCAGCGCGGTCCGGGAGTTCGCGGACACCGTGGCGCTGGCGCTGCCCCGGCAGTCCGGCGGCACGGACTGCTGAGCGCGCGGGGAGCCGGGAAAACCAAGGGGCGCGCGACCTGAGTCGCGCGCCCCTCCCCCACTACTGGCCGCCCTTGGCCGGCGGCTGGAGCGGTCCCAGGCTTCCCCCACATGGAGCAGGAACCGCTCGTTCCGGCACTGACACTACGGCCACGGAACACCGCCCCGGACCCGCCTTGACGCTCCCCTGTCGCCCACCGAGCTGCTCTTGACGGCCCGTTGACGCCGCCCCGGCCGGGACCCGCCCTACGGCACGTACCGGCACGTACCGGCGCCTACGGCACGTACCGGTAGCCGATCCCCGGCTCGGTGATCAGGTGCCGCGGCCGGGCCGGGTCGCGCTCCAACTTGCGCCGCAGCCCGGCGAGGTAGACCCGCAGGTAGTTGCCGCGCGCCTCCTGGGCAGGCCCCCACACCTCGCGCAGGATCTGCCGCCCGGGCACCAGCCGGCCGGGGTTGGCGAGCAGCAGGCTGAGGATCCGCCACTCGGTCGGGGTGAGCCGCACCGGGCCGCCCGGCCCGACCACCGTGGTGGCCGCGAGGTCGACGGTGTGGTCGCCGATCACCGGACGGCCCGGCGGCACCGCGCCCAGCGGCCGGCGCAGCACCGCCCTTAACCGGGCGAGCAGTTCGTCCATCAGGAACGGCTTGGTGAGGTAGTCGTCGGCACCCGCGTCCAGGGCGCCGATCTTGTCGGCGGCGTCGGAGCGGCCGGAGAGCACGATGATCGGCGCCGCGCTGTGGGTGCGCAGTCCGCGCAGCACGTCCATGCCGTCGAGGTCGGGCAGGCCGAGGTCGAGCAGGACGGCGTCCGGGGCGGAGTGCGCGGCCCGGTCGAGCGCCTCGCTGCCGCTGGCGGCGGTGCGGACGGCGTACTGCCGGGCGCTGAGGTTGATCCGCAGGGTGCGCAGCAGGGCCGGCTCGTCGTCGACGACGAGGATCTCGCAGTTCTCGATGGTGTGCTCACTCATGGTGCGGTGGCTCCTCCCCGGGGGCGCGGTGCTCGGTGGCGGCGGGCTCGTGGACGGCGGGCGCGGGCGCGGGCTCGGACACGGGCGCGGGCTCGGGCTCCGGCGCGGGCGCGGGCTCGGGCGCGGGCTCGGGCTCGGGCTCGGACACGGCGGCCGGCAGGGTCAGCAGCATCGTGGTGCCGCCCCCAGGGGTGTCCTCCACCTCCAGGCTGCCGCCCATGGCCTCGGCGAGGCCGCGGGAGAGGGCCAGGCCCAGGCCGACCCCGGTGGTGTTGTCGGTGTCGCCGAGGCGCTGGAAGGGCAGGAAGACCCGGTCGCGCTCCTCGGGGGCGATGCCGGGGCCGCGGTCGATCACCCGGATCTCGACCTGGTCGGCGTGGTGGCTGGCGGTGACCAGGACGGGCGCGCCGGGGGCGTTGTAGCGCAGCGCGTTGGTGATCACGTTGGCGAGCACCCGCTCCAGCAGCGGCGGGTCGGCGAGCACCGGCGGGGCGGTGTCCAGGTCGAGCGGCTGGACCGGCGCGTACGGGTCCGGGAGGCTGTCGAGCGCCCGGGGCAGGATCTCGTCCAGGTGGGTCTCGGTGAGGTGCAGGGTGAGCGCGCCGGCCTGGAGGCGGCTCATGTCGAGCAGGTTGTCCACCAGCCGGGTGAGCTTGACCAGCGATTCGTCGGCGGTTTCGAGGAGTTCGGTCTGGTCCTCGGGCGAGAACTCGACGTCGGGGCTGAGCAACGAGCCGACCGAGGCGCGGGCGGCGGCCAGCGGGGTGCGCAGGTCGTGGCTGACGGCGGCGAGCAGCGCGGTGCGCATCCGGTCGGCGGCCTTGATCGGTTCGACCTCGGCGGCGACCACGGCCAGCCGGTCGCGCTCCAGCGCGGCGCCGACGTGGGCGGCGAAGGCGGTGAGCACCCGCTGGTCGGCGGCGGGCAGCCGACGGCCGGTGAGGACCAGGACGGCGTCGACGCCGACCGGGACCTCGGTGGTCTCGTGCTGCACCCCCTCGTCGTCCGGATGCTCGGCCTCGCTGTGGGCGAGCACCTCGCGGTCGGAGCGGGAGAGCAGCGTGACGGTCTGCATGCCGAAGGCCGTCCGGGACTTCTCCAGCAGGGCGGGCAGCGCGTCGGCGCCGCGCAGCACGCTGCCGGCCAGGGTGGAGAGGGTCTCGGCCTCGGCGGTGGCCCGGGCGGCCCGGGTGGTGAGCCGGCCGGCGTGGTCGACCACGGTGGAGACGGCGAGCGCGATGGCGGCGAACACCACCAGGGCGACGATGTTGTTGGTCTCGCCGATGGTCAGGCTGTGGACCGGCGGGATGAAGTAGTAGTTCAGCAGCACCGAGGCGATGAACGCGGCCAGCAGGGCGGACATCGCGCCGCCGAGCAGGGCGACGATCACGACGCCGAGCTGGAAGATCAGCGCGTCGGTGGTGAGGTTGATGGTGGCGTGCGCCTGGGAGAGCACCGCGGTGAGCAGCCAGGGGATGACGAGGCCGGCCAGGTAGCCGGCGATGGTGCGGCGCCGGGAGTGGCGCCGGCCCAGCGAGGGCAGCCGGCCGCGACCGGTGAACTCGTGGGTGACCATGTGGACGTCGATGTCCTCGGAGGCGTCCACGGTGGTCTCGCCGATGCCGGGGCCGGTGAGGAAGCGGTTGATCCGGCCGCGGCGGCTGGTGCCGAGTACGAGCTGGGTGGCGTCGTGGGCGCGGGCGAAGGCCAGCAGCGCGGTGGGGATGTCGTCGCCGACCACCACGTGGTAGCTGCCGCCGAGGGTCTCGACCAGCTGCCGCTGCTGGGCGAGCGCACCGGAGGAGGCGCCGGCCAGGCCGTCGCTGCGGGTGACGTGCACGGCCAGCAGGTCGCCGCCGGCGGTGCGGTCGGCGATCCGGGCGGCCCTTCTGATCAGGGTCTCGCCCTCCGGGCCGCCGGTGAGGGCGACCACCACCCGCTCGCGGGTCTCCCAGACCCGGTCGATGTTGTGGCTGGCCCGGTAGTCGCGCAGCCCCTCGTCCACCCGCCCGGCCACCCAGAGCAGGGCGAGCTCGCGCAGGGCGGTGAGGTTGCCGACCCGGAAGTAGTTGGAGAGCGCGGCGTCCACCTTCTCCGCCTTGTAGACGTTGCCATGGGCCATGCGCCGGCGCAGCGCCTGCGGCGCCATGTCGACGAGTTCGAGCTGGTCGGCCCGGCGGACCACCTCGTCCGGGACGGTCTCGCGCTGCGGGATGCCGGTGATCTTCTGGACGACGTCGTTCAGCGATTCCAGGTGCTGGATGTTGACGGTGGTGATGACGTCGATCCCGGCGGCGAGCAGGTCCTCGACGTCCTGCCAGCGCTTGGCGTGGCGGCCACCGGGGATGTTGGTGTGCGCCAGCTCGTCGACCAGGACGACGGACGGACGGCGGGCGAGCACCCCTTCGAGGTCCATCTCCTCGAACTCGGCGTCGCGGTACGAGCGGTGGACCCGCGGCAGGACCTCCAGGCCGTCGATCATGGCCTCGGTGTGGCGGCGGCCGTGGCACTCGATGTACCCGACCACGACATCGGCCCCGCGCTCCTGTCTGCGCCGGGCCTCGTCCAGCATCCGGTACGTCTTGCCGACCCCCGGGGCGGAGCCGAGGTACACCCTCAGCCGACCGGTGCGGATGCCGGAGCCGGGGGTGAGGTCGCGGGCCATGGGCACTGCTTCTTTCCATCAGGAGGTGGCGGCTGGGCGGTACGCGTCTGCGGATACGGGGCGGCCGACCCGGGCGCGGGGAGCATCCTCCCGCGCCCGGGTCGGCCGGGTCATCCTGCTATGTCGTGCGGTGTCACTGTCCGATCACTTCTGCTCGGTCACTTCGCTTCGCTGACAGCCTTGTTGAGCAGGACGACGTTGACGCCCTCCTGGCCGAGGAAGCCGAGCGAACGGCCCTCGGTGTACGTGTCGACCAGCTTGGCGACCGTCTCCACCGGGAGGTTGCGCGCCTTGGCGACCCGGTTGACCTGCTCCTTGGCGTAGGCCGCCGAGATGTGCGGGTCGAGGCCGGAGCCGGAGGCCTCCAGCGCGTCGGCCGGGACGCTCGCCGGGTCGACGCCGTCGAACTCGGCAGTGGCCTTGCGGCGGTCGTTGACGGCCTTGAGCAGGTCGTCGCTGTTCGGGCCGAGGTTGCTGGCACCGGAGTTGTCACCGGCGTAGTTGTTGGCGGAGGGCCGGGGCTGGAACCACTTCGGGTCCGGCACCGGGTCCTCCTTCGGGTCGTCCGGGTTCTTCTTGGGCAGGTTGTAGTTCTGGCCGAGGAGGCTGGAACCGACCTGCTTGCCGTCGGACTTCACGATCGAGCCGTTGGCCTTGTCGCTGAACGCGACCTGGCTGATCCCGGTGACCAGCAGCGGGTAGGCGACTCCCAGGATCACCGTGAGCACGAGCAGCGCGCGCAGCGCGGTCCAGTGCGTACGGATGGTCGTCGGCAGGGGCTTGGACATGGTGTTTTCTCCTTCCCTGCGTCAGCTGAGGCCGGGGATGAACTGGACGATCAGGTCGATCAGCTTGATGCCGACGAACGGCACCACCAGACCGCCGAACCCGTAGATCCCGATGTTGCGACGCAGCAACGAACTGGCGTCGGACGGGCGGTACTTCACACCCCGCAGGGCGAGCGGGATCAGGCCGATGATGACCAGGGCGTTGAAGATGATCGCCGAGGTGATCGCGGACTGGGGGCTGTGCAGGCCCATGATGTTGAGGTGCTTGAGGCCCGGGTAGACCCCGGCGAACATCGCGGGGATGATCGCGAAGTACTTGGCCACGTCGTTGGCGATCGAGAAGGTGGTCAGCGCACCTCGGGTGATCAGCAGCTGCTTGCCGATCTCCACGATCTCGATCAGCTTGGTCGGGTTGGAGTCGAGGTCGACCATGTTGCCGGCCTCCTTGGCCGCCATGGTCCCGGTGTTCATCGCGACGCCGACGTCGGCCTGGGCGAGCGCGGGGGCGTCGTTGGTGCCGTCGCCGGTCATCGCGACCAGCTTGCCGCCCTCCTGCTCCTTCTTGATCAGGGCCATCTTGTCCTCGGGCGTGGCCTCGGCGAGGAAGTCGTCCACGCCGGCCTCCTCCGCGATCGCCTTGGCGGTCAGCGGGTTGTCGCCCGTGATCATGATGGTCTTGATGCCCATCCGGCGGAGCTCGTCGAAGCGCTCCCGCATGCCCTCCTTGACCACGTCCTTGAGGTGGATGACACCCAGGACACGGGCGGGCTTGCTGCCGATCTTGGTGGCCACCACCAGCGGGGTGCCACCGGCCGCGGAGATGCCGTCGACCAGGGTCGCGACCTCGCCGCCGACCGAACCGCCGTTCTCGGTCACCCAGTTGGAGACCGAGCCGGCCGCGCCCTTGCGGACCTGGTGGATGCCGTCGGCCTCGTCCAGGTCCACGCCCGACATGCGGGTCTGGGCGGTGAACGGGACCCAGGTGGCGTGCGTCAGCTCGCCCTGGGCGCGGGCCCGCAGGCCGTACTCGGTCTTGGCCAGGACCACGATCGAGCGGCCCTCGGGGGTCTCGTCCGCGAGGGAGGAGAGCTGGGCGGCGCTGGCCAGTTCGTCGGTGCCCACGCCCGGGGCGGGCAGGAACTCGGCGGCCTGGCGGTTGCCCAGGGTGATGGTGCCGGTCTTGTCGAGCAGCAGGGTGTTGACGTCGCCGGCGGCCTCGACGGCCCGGCCGGACATCGCCAGCACATTCCGCTGGACCAGACGGTCCATGCCCGCGATGCCGATCGCGGAGAGCAGCGCGCCGATGGTGGTCGGGATGAGCGCCACGATCAGGGCGACCAGGACGATCATCGACTGCGGGGCGCCCGCGAAGGTGGCCATCGGCTGGAGGGTGACGACCGCGACCAGGAAGACGATGGTCAGCGAGGCCAGCAGGATGTTGAGCGCGATCTCGTTCGGCGTCTTCTGCCGGGCGGCGCCCTCGACCAGGGCGATCATCCGGTCGATGAAGGACTTGCCGGGCTCCGAGGCGATCTTCACCACGATCCGGTCGGACAGCACCTTGGTGCCGCCGGTCACCGCGGAGCGGTCGCCGCCGGACTCGCGGATGACCGGCGCGGACTCACCGGTGATCGCCGACTCGTCGACGGACGCGACGCCCTCGACGACGTCGCCGTCGCCGGGGATGACCTGCCCGGCCTCGATCACCACGTGGTCACCGAGCTGGAGCGCGGTGCCGGGCACCTCCTCCTCGTCCTGAGTGGCGGGCCAGTTGGTGAGCCGGCGGGCGACGCTCTCGGTCTTGGTCTTGCGCAGGGTGTCGGCCTGGGCCTTGCCGCGGCCCTCGGCGACGGCCTCCGCCAGGTTGGCGAAGATCGTGGTCAGCCAGAGCCAGACGGTGATGGCCCAGGCGAACACGGACGGGCTGGCGATCGCGGAGACGGTGGTGACCACCGATCCCACCTCGACGACGAACATCACCGGGTTCTTGACCATCACCCGGGGGTCGAGCTTCTTCACCGCGTCCGGCAGGGACGCGACGATCAGCTTCGGGTCGAGGAGGCCGCTCTGCACTCTGTGCGGTGCGGCGGACTCGGCCTTGTCGGCCGGTGCGGGGTTGAGCGTAGGGGTGGACATCAGGAGAGACCTTCCGCGAGCGGCCCGAGGGCCAGGGCCGGGAAGTAGGTGAGGCCGACGACGATCAGGATCACGCCCGACAGGAGGCCCACGAACAGCGGCTTGTGGGTGGGCAGGGTGCCCGGAGTGGCCGGAACCGGCTGCTGCTGGGCGAGCGAGCCCGCCAGCGCCAGGACGAAGACGATCGGCAGGAAGCGGCCGAAGACCATCGCCAGGCCGAGCGCGGTGTCGTACCAGTCGGTGTTGACGGTGATGCCGCCGAAGGCCGATCCGTTGTTGTTGGCGGCCGAGGTGAAGGCGTACAGCACCTCGGAGAAGCCGTGGGCGCCCGAGTTGAGCATCCCGGCCCGCTCTCCCGGCAGGGCCATCGCCACACCGGTGCCGACCAGCACGAGGGTCGGGGTGGTGAGGATGTACAGCGAGGCGAACTTCATCTCGCGGCCGCCGAGCTTCTTGCCCAGGTACTCGGGGGTGCGGCCGACCATCAGGCCGGCGACGAACACCGCCACGATCGCCAGCACGAGCATGCCGTAGAGGCCGGAACCGGTACCACCGGGCGCGATCTCACCGAGCATCATGTTGAAGATCGTCAGACCGCCGCCGAACGGCGTGAACGAGTCGTGGAAGGAGTTCACCGCGCCGGTCGAGGTCAGCGTGGTCGAGGCGGCGAACAGGGTGGACCCGGCGATGCCGAACCGCTGCTCCTTGCCCTCCATCGCGGCACCCGCGGCCTGCAGAGCCGTGCCGTGGTGCGAGGCCTCGGCCCAGGTGAGCAGGACGGCCGAGGCGACCCAGAAGATGCCCATCACGGCGACGATCGCGTAGCCCTGGCGGTTGTCGCCGACCATCCGG
This sequence comes from Kitasatospora sp. NPDC096128, assembly GCF_040303105.1. Taxonomy (NCBI): domain Bacteria; kingdom Bacillati; phylum Actinomycetota; class Actinomycetes; order Kitasatosporales; family Streptomycetaceae; genus Kitasatospora; species Kitasatospora sp. NPDC096128. Next base: position 273,296 of record NZ_JBEOSP010000003.1, read on the forward strand.
CCGAAGGTCCGGGGCAGCGCGAAGGCGATCACCAGCAGCAGGAAGATCTCGACCAGGTTGGAGAAGCCGGTCGGGTTCTCGAAGGGGTGCGCCGAGTTGGCGTTGAAGAAGCCGCCGCCGTTGGTGCCGAGCAGCTTGATGACCTCCTGGGAGGCCACCGGGCCGCCGGGGATCTTCTGCACCTCGCCGCTGAGGGTGGTGACGTCGGTGAAGCCGTGGAAGTTCTGGATCACACCGGAGGCGGCCAGGACCAGGGCGAAGACGATCGACAGCGGCAGCAGCAGGCGCAGGTTGATCCGGGTGAGGTCCACCCAGAAGTTGCCGACCCGGTCCGTCTTGTTCCGGGTGAAGCCCCGGATCAGCGCGGCGACGACGGCGATGCCGACGGCCGCGGAGACGAAGTTCTGCACCGCGAGGCCCGCCATCTGCACCAGGTGGCCCATCGCGGACTCGCCGCTGTAGGACTGCCAGTTGGTGTTGGTGACGAAGGAGATCGCGGTGTTCCAGGCCTGGTGGCCCTCCATCTGCGGAACGCCCAGGTTCAGCAGCAGGTAGCCCTGGAGCCGGATCAGGCCGTAGAGGAAGAGCACCGAGACAGCCGAGAAGGCCAGCACCGAGCGCAGGTACACCGACCAACGCTGATCGGCGTCACCGTCGACGCCGATCACCTTGTAGATGCCGCGCTCGACTCTGAGGTGCTTGGAGGTGGTGAGGAGCTTGGCGATGTAGTCGCCAAGGGGGCGGTAGCACAGGGCCAGCGCGCCGACGAGGGCGAGGGCCTGCAACCAGCCCGCGAGAGTGGATCCCATGTCAGAACTTCTCCGGGAAGATCAGCGCCACGACGAGGTAGCCGACGAGAGCGACGGCCACGACCAGACCTGCGATGTTCTCGGCACTCACAGCTTCTCCACCCCCCGCGCGATCAGGGCGATGACGGCGAACACGGCGACCGTGACACCGACGTAGATGAGATCGGACATGGGCTCCACCAGCGTGGTTCGGGAGATGCCGCAGGCGGGGCGGAAGGCCTCGCACGGCACCGGCGGACGACCGGCAGACGAAGCAAACCAGGCGTCTAAGGCGCGTTAGGGCGCCCTGACGCCCTCCATACGGGTGATAGCGGTCCGTTGACGCGACCTTGATGTCCGCTTCACCGGGCCGAGACCTGCGTGATCGGGCCGAGACCTGGGGCGCCTCGGGCGGGGGCGCGTCGGGCACCGGCTCCGGACGCACGTCGAGGACCGGTCCCGCCCGCGTGTCGAGGACCGGCTCCGGACACGCGTCGGGCCCCGGTGCGACACGGCGTCGCGCCGGGGCCCGTCCGTCACCCCTACCGGGGCCCGTCCGTCACCCTCTACCTCTATCTCTACCGGCTCTACCGGCTCTACCGGCTCTACCGGCTCTACCGGGGCAGCCGGGTCACATCCGCATCCGCAGCCGGCAGACCACCGCGTCGGTGTGCCGGCGCAGGGCGCGGTCGATCACCGCGCCGCGCCGGTTCTGCAGCGCGCGCTGCCACCAGTGGGCGGGCTCGACCTCGGGGATCAGCACGGTGAGCCGGTCGTAGGCGTGCTCCTCGCCCAGCCGGTTGACGAAGTCGGCGATCGGCTGGCCGAGCCGCCGGTGGTCCTCCGGGATCTCCAGCAGCGGCACCCCGGGCTGCCACAGCTCCCAGTCCCGGCGCAGTGCCTCGGCATCGGCCGGGTCGTGCACCACGGTGACCGCGTACACCTCGTCGCCCAGCGAGAGCGCCGCCGACAGGCCGTCCCGGGTGAGCCGGGTGATCGCCGTGACCGGGACCACCACCAGGCTGCGCTGGCGGGTCACCGCGCCCGGCACCCGGCCGAGCTCCAGCCGCTCGCCGATCCGCTCGTAGCTGCGGTGGATCGCCTCGAACAGCACCACCAGCAGCGGCAGGGCCACCACGATGCCCCAGGCGCCCTCGGTGAACTTGGTGCCGGTCACCACGACGGTCGCGACACCGGTCAGCACCGCGCCGAAGCCGTTCAGCGCGGCCTTCCGGCGCCAGCCGGCCGGGCGGTTCCGGTGCCAGTGCCGGACCATGCCGACCTGGCAGATGGTGAAGCCGACGAACACGCCGATCGAGAACAGCGGCACCAGGTCGTTGACGTCGCCGCCGGAGCCGACCAGCAGCGCGGCCGACACCACGGCCAGGAACAGCACGCCGTACCGGTACACCTGGCGGTCGGCGCGCAGCGCGAAAACGTGCGGGAGGTGGTTGTCCCGGGCGAGCAGGTCCATCAGCACCGGCAGTCCGCCGAAGGAGGTGTTGGCGGCGAGGCCGAGCAGGACGACGGTGGCGAACTGGACGACGAAGAAGCCGACGCCGTGGCCGAGCGAGGCGTCGGCGAGCTGGGCGAGCACGGTGACGCCGTCGACCGGCTGGAGGTGGAAGCGGCCGATCAGCACGGCCAGGCCGATCAGCATCACACCGAGCAGGGCGCCCAGCGCGACCTCGGTGTGCTGGGCCCGCTTCACCCGCGGGGTCCGGAAGGAGGGGACGGCGTTGGCCACCGCCTCGACGCCGGTCAGCGCCGAGCAGCCGGCCGCGAAGGCCTTGAGCAGCAGCAGCGCGCCGACCGCGGTGGCGTTCTCGGCGAGCACCGAGGCGTGGCCGGCGGCGGCCGCAGTGCTGGCGGGGGCGTCCCGGAACAGGCCGACCACGATGATCGCCAGGATGGAGAGGACGAAGACGGCCGTCGGCACCATGAACCAGCGCGCCGACTCGGCGATGCCGCGCAGGTTGACGGCGGTCACCAGGGCGAGCACGCCAAGGCAGAGCCAGACCCGGTCGTCGTACAGGCTCGGTACGGCGGAGGTCAGCGCGGCCACTCCGGCGGTCACCGAGACCGCGACGTTCAGGATGTAGTCGATCACCAGCGAGGCCGCGGCGGTCAGCGCCGTCCGTCGGCCCAGGTGGGCCTTGGCGACCGCGTAGGAGCCGCCGCCGTCCGGGAAGGCCGCGATCACCTGCCGGTAGGAGGCGACCAGCACCGCGAGCAGGACGGCGATCGCCACCGTGACCGGCACCGTGAAGCCCAGCCCGTACGCGCCGGCCGCGGCCAGTACCAGCACGATCGACTCCGGGCCGTAGGCGACCGAGGCCATCGCGTCCAGCGACAGCGCGGCCAGTCCGCCGAGCGCGCTGAGCCGGTGCCGTTCGTGGCCCGCCCCGGTGTCCGGCGGTTCGTCGGCCGTGACGGCCGGGGTGGAGATGGCGCTGGACATCGGACGGACCTCCGCAGTCGGTAGTTGCTCCGAATCCTGCGGTTGGCGCGCCCGGGAGGCGCCCGTCCCCTACGCGTTCCTGACGCCGCCACCAGTGCCCTTGACGCGGTCTTGACGCCGCCGCCGTACGGCACGAAGGGGGCTTGGCGGGGGTGGGGTGAGCCGTTGTCCCGGCGGGCGCCGGTTGGGAAGACGATCAGCTCGGTCGAAGGACTCCCACCCCCGACGCCCCACTCTGCTGCCTGAAGAACGTAATTGCAAGCAATACGCAACAAGCCCCGCCCCCGACCCCGGGCAAACGAAACAGCCCCCGATCCGCGTTTCCGCAGATCGGGGGCTGTTCTCTATCCGGTGGCTGGTGCAGGGTTCGAACCTGCGTAGCTTGCGCGACAGATCCACAGACCTCCGACCAGGGACGCTCTGACCAGGCAACTCTTGCCGACGGACCGGATCTGGTCCACAGCTGGTCCGGATCACCGGCGGGCCGCCCGCCCTTAGAACCTGACCAGAACCCCCTCTCCTGCTGAATCAGCGCGACCAGTACGGGTCCTCGGTCAGCGTCACCGCTTCGGCGGTCGATCCGTCAGGGGCTCCACTTGGGCGGCTGAACGGGGAGAGATGCACATACGGGCCAAGGCTGACGCGCAGGGTTGCGCGCCCGTCCGACGAGATGTCCAGCTGGATCTCGCTGCCGTCCCCAGTCGTGGCCTTGACGGCGGACGCTGCACCGGTGGAACGAGTTGTCCGGTAGCCGAGGTGCTTCCATCGGGCCTCGACCTTGTCCGACAACTCGACGGCCTTGGAGGGGGAGATCCGGGTCACGATCTGGCCGGTCTCGTTGATGTGGTGCTTGTCGACTTCGTCGTTGAGCCCGGTGTCGTACTGTTTGCCCTCGATCAAGCCATAGGCCATCCGGACAGGCGGTTCGACGCCGGCAGTGGTCGCTTCCAGCATTTGGTCGAGCTTCGTCACCCCCTCGCGCATCGGCATGTCCGCGGGTTGACGTACGTCCCACCAGCCGTAGGCGATCCAGCAGGCGAACCCTGCCAACAGCAGCACGGTGACACCCAGCACTCGCAAGCAACCGCGGCGAACACCGCCTTCCCCGCTCATCGGGGCGGTACCGTCACGACACGGTCGCCGTGACCGCTCACGACCTGGGCGATGGCCTGCAGGGACTCGTTCGGTTCGATCGTCCCGTCGGGGTGGCGGACGATCTCCGAGGTTTTAGTACCGTCCGGGTTGTACGCCTCCGCCTCGCGGGCGTCGAAGTAGACGGAGTGCGCCGGGATGTCACCCTGCACGGCTCCCCACCACCCCTTGTCCGGCCCGTCCGGAGCGCCGAACCGCTTCGCCCCGAATTCGGCACTGGCCGGATCCGTGCCGAACCACACCGTGTTGGGGTCGGGGGTCCCGTCCGGGAGCTGCGCCACCTTGTCGTTCTTGGCTGCGGCCGCGAAGACGTGTCCGTCCTGGACGCCAAGGTCGGAGGCCTTGTGGAGGTCCATCCCCGGGCTGCCGATGATCACCACGTCGTCGGAGTACAGGCCGCCCGGCTGCTTGGACGCCTCGCCTGCAGTCAGGGACCCGTAGCTGTGCGCCACCGTCGTGACATGGGCGGGTATCGCGCCTTCGTGCGTGGCACGCAGGCTCTGCATGAACGCGCTGTACGCCCTGCCGCCCTCCTTCGCGTTGCCGGTGCCCGTGACCTTGAGGTCGTTGGTGGGGTCGTTGCCGTTGATCTGGGGCGCGTCGTAACCGAGCCAGACGATGGACGCGTTCTTCTTCGTGGGGTCGTTCTGGGTGGCCGCGTCGTAGATGTTGCGCGCACGCTGGACGTCGTTGTTGACGAAGTGCCCGTCGAGCATGGTGTTCAGACCCGGCACGTACGCCGACACGTTGTCCGCGGTGTCCGGATTGCCATAGGAGACGATCGCCCGACCGTGGGACTCCATACCGACCCCGAGAAGGAACATCGGAGGTTGCTTGGTCTTGGGGTCGGCGTCGTTGAGATGGGCGCCGTTGGCGGCGAGCTTGTCCCGAAGCGCCTTCAGGCCCTCCAGCTTGCCGTCGTCGTAACCCGACCGGTGCGGCTTCTCCTCCAGATACTTGATCATCCCGTCCAACTGCGCCCGATTGGCCTTGTCCCGCACCTCCGAGGGGATGCCGTTGCGACCGCCGAGGAGGTCGGGATGCAGGGTCAGCATCTTCTGCTGCTCGTCCGGGGCCAGCCCCTTCCACCAGGCGTTGACCTCGGCGGCGGTGGCATCCTTGCCCGGCCATCCAAGGCTCCTCAGTCCCTCGTCAAGGGAGTTGACGGCGTCGAGCTGGAGCTGCGCCGCCTCGGGATTGAGCCCGTCGAAGGTCGCCAACTGGGCGATCGCGTTGAGGCGTAGCGCGACCTTCTGATCGACCGCGTCCGCTTCGGCTATCGCCTTGCTGATCCGCTCGGCCAAGGCACTGGCCCGCTTCGGGGCGTCGTAATCGGTATCGTGCTGCTCCGCCGTGCTGGGCTTGGGATACGTGACCGACCCGTCGGCGCCGACCGTGAACGCCGCCTTCCGGGCTTCTTCCAACGCCTCGACCAGCTTGGACTGTGCGAGCTCGAACGCCTCGGCGGCATGGCGCAGCAGCGCGCTCGTCGCCTGCATCGCCACGTACGAGCCGTCCAGCGAATTGTTCGTCTGCTTCAGCTTGGTGCTCGCGGCCTTCCCAGCAGTCCCCGACCAGTTGGTCCCGACCCAGCGGGAGGTCTCCTTCACCGCCTCGAAGTGGGCGTGATTGGCCTTCCCGAGGGAGTCGTAGGCGTTGGCGAGAGCGGCCAGACGCGAGGGCTGCGCGTTCTCCAGCTGGTACAGGTCCATCTACTTGCCCCCGTAGACCAGGCTCTTGCGCACGGCCTCGTCCACGCCGTCATAGCCGTCCGCCGCGGTGACCATGTTCTTCCCGTTGTCCCCGATGTCCTTGGCGAGTTGGCGCTGCCCCTTCTCCCACGCCTCCGTGCACGCCGTGATCGCAGCGCCGGAGAGCCAGCCGCTCAGACCGGCCGCTGCCTCGTCCGAGGGCTTGTGCACCCGGGCCAACTCGGCTGGCATCTGCTCCGCGATGTCGTGGCACTGCTTTCCGACCTTCTTCAGGCCGTTGGTGTCCACCTTCAGCGCGTCGTCGCTCTTACCGCTCACTCGTCACATCCGGTACGTGTGGGATCGACTGCTCCGTTCGGAGTCGATCGAACCAGGAGTCGAGCGATCGCACCTGAGTACGACTACTCAACTGTTGCGAGATACGACGGGTGACGCGGACGCCGGGCGACCGTGCGGCCTCTGTCATTCGATGTCTGGACCGGCCGAAACGCTGAGAAGGCCCTCGGCGACCATCTCCATTGAGTCCACGATCGCCACGGCCCCGGCGGCGGTCGGCTTGGCGTCCTTCCCCGGCCTGTCGGCATAGCCGATCGTGGGAACGCCAGCGCTTTCCCGGCCTCGACGTCGCAGGCTGCGTCGCCGATGAAGATGCAGTGCTCCGGCCCAGCACCCGCGCCTTCCATTGCTTCGAGCAGGAGATGCGGGTTCGGCTTCATGGACGAGGGGTCGCCCGGGATCCGCCCGAAGACGCCGGCCACGTAGCCGCCGAGACCGTGCTCGGCGAGGTAGGCCTCGATGGCCGCGCCCGCGTTGTTACTGACGACCGAGACCAACCGGCCGGCGACGCCGCCGGCACCGGATCCTGGTCCGCAGCTGGTCCGTACGCGCTGGTCAGGGCCCGGATCCAGGCGAACCGAGATGAGACAAACCACGCAAAACGGCCATCCGGCGTGACCGGTGTTCGAGCACAACGAAACAGCCCCTGATCTGCGTTTCCGCAGATCAGGGGCTGTTCTCTATCCTGTGGCTGGTGCAGGGTTCGAACCTGCGTAGCTTGCGCGACAGATTTACAGTCTGCTCCCTTTGGCCGCTCGGGCAACCAGCCAGGATGGTGTCTCGCGGGGCTTCTCGGCCCCGTTCGACGTGGTAAACCATACCTGATCCCCGGGGGTGCTCCGCCACTCGATAGATCACGCGATGATCAGGAAGTGGCGCGCGGCGGTCACGGGCGGGGCCGGGGTGACGCTGGATAGGCTTGGGCGGCGGACGCCCGGTGGGGCGGGCCGTGTCAGTGAAGCCAGAGCATCAAGGAGACCAACACCCATGGCCGACTCCAGTTTCGACATCGTCTCGAAGGTCGAGTGGCAGGAGGTCGACAACGCGATCAACCAGACCTCCCGCGAGATCGCCACCCGTTTCGACTTCAAGGGTGTGGGCGGCGAGATCAGCCGCTCCGGCGAGAAGATCGAGATGAAGGCCAACGGCGAGGAGCGCGTGCTCGCCATCCTGGACGTGCTGCAGACGAAGTTCATCAAGCGCGGCCTGTCGCTGAAGGCTCTGGACGCCGGTGAGCCGCAGCTGTCCGGCAAGGAGTACAAGATCTTCGCGGACATCAAGGAGGGCATCACCACGGAGGATGCCAAGAAGGTCGCGAAGATCATCCGGGACGAGGGCCCGAAGGGCGTCAAGGCCCAGGTCCAGGGCGACGAGCTGCGCGTCAGCTCCAAGAGCCGCGACGACCTCCAGGCCGTCCAGGCGCTGCTCAAGGGCAAGGACCTCGACTTCGCGATCCAGTACGTGAACTACCGCTAGTCAGCCGCGCTGACCTGCGGAAACGCTAGCTTTTCAGCCCGGGAGGGCACATCGAGGGCACAAGCTGGATCAGCTTCGATCGGTGCGCCTTGTTGTGCCCTCCCTGCCGTGGGGAGGTCTTGGTCCACCTGCAGGACGGCCCACCGCCTATGCGCCGCCCGACGAGTCGCATGTTGGGGCGTACGCAGGGCCGCCGGCCCAGAGAGTTCACCCCCGAAGCCATCAATAATTCAGGCTCGCCCTGCAGGCCGCCGCGAGGCCGGTCAGCCTGTAGAGCGGCAAGCTCGCTGACCAGGTCGCGAAGGGGCTCACGGCCACGAGTTCAGTCCTTCATCGCTGTGCGGCAGTCCGCACCCGAGCACTAGGATGAGCGCCGTGCAGCAGTTGCGACCGAGTGCCACGCAGCAGGGCGAAGCTTGGCTGTCAAACTTCCGCCCATCGGATACTGCGCATGCGCAACTCCTCATCGACAGTCTTCACTTCGTGTCGTCGACATCCTTTCGTCAGCGACTCTCGCAGCACCTGCACTCCTTGCTTGCGGACCCCTCGCGCGTGCCCGGCCCTGCTGCCTTGTATAGCGTCCGTTCCTGCGAGCTGAACGAAACGATGTTCATCGATGAGAAGGTGCCCCTGGTGCCGGCCACCGGCGGCAGCGAGCTCATCGTCCAGAACATCCTCCGCTCGACGGAGCAGGCGTTCGACACGAAGGTGGTGTCACGCCAGAGTTGGAAACTGGAGCACCTCCGGGATAGGCGCGTGCGCAGTCTGGTGTTCGTGTCCGACTATGCCGGCTCGGGCGACGAAGCCATCAACTACGCGAAGGCATGGCTTCGGAACCCCACCATCCGCAGCTGGCGCTCGCTCAAACTCATCAGGCTCCACCTGGTGCTTTTCGCTGCATCGACTACCGCGCTCAGGCGGCTCAAGTCGAGCGCGGTGTACGACTCTGTGCATACCCTCCACGCCGGCATGGACTTCGAGTCCGCCCCATGGGAACCAGCACAACGCAAGGCGATCAGACTCATCTGCGAACGGTATGCGGCCGCCAACACGGGCGGGCGGGGATGGGGCGGCAGCGAGGGCCTGCTCGTGTTCGAACATACCGTTCCCAACAACCTCCCGAACATCGTGCGGCAGACGAAGGGCCGTGCGCAGTCAGGGAAATGGGTCCCCTTCTTCAAACACCGCACGGCACCGCTCGACCTGATGAATGCCCTGACTGACTACCGACCGCTCCCCAACCGGCAGCAACAGCTCCAGGCCGTCCGACAGCACCGGCTAGCGGCAGCGACGAACCTGCACAGCATGAGCCGGCCCGAACTCGAGCTACTCATCGACCTGCTCGCGCACGCCGCCGGAAGACGACGGCACCCTGAACAGTTGGCACCTGCGCTACGCGTCCCCATCCCAACCGCTGTGACGCTCACCGAACTGGCACAGCGGCTGGGCCTCCTAGACGAGGAACGGCGGCTCACCGACTCGGGCTGGCAGGAGCTGCGCAAGGCGAAGGCAAAGCCGCGGCACATTGCTGGCGGTTTGCAGGGCAACAGCGACCCCTACTATCCTCAAGCGCTTAAGGGGAGTCGGTGACGCCTAGAGCATCGGCGAGTTCATCGCCGAGTCAGCAGTCCACTCATGTGTGGACCAGGCTGCGGCCCTGGCTGCAGCTGTGATCAAGCTGTCGATCGCCTGGATCCTGGAAGCCGGCGTGCCCTACGTGGGACTGGCGCCGGGTTCCAAGAGCCCTCGCGGGATACACCGAAGGTAGGCCGTCATCGACTCCCCCGCCACCTATCGACGGCACGGTTTGGCCGCTGGTGTCGATCCGGCAGTGCTGGACGAGGCCCTGCGCCAGATCAAGCGGTCCGAAAGCTACTCAGTCACAGCCGTCCTGACGCTGCGCCACCTTTCGCACCTGACGGGCGCGGAGTACCCGTACCTGCGTGGGATCGTCCAGCGACAGCTCGACCCGTATACCGAGTTCTCGCGGCCCAAGCGGGAGCCAGGCAAGGCCCGGCTCATCTCCTCGCCGAATCCTGTTCTGATGGACATTCAGAGATGGCTCCTCGCAAACATCTTTGAGCGCATCAGCCCCCATCAGGCCAGCTTCGCCTATCAGCACGGCCGCTCCGCAGTGCAGTGCGCTGAGCGACACCTGGGTGCTACCTGGCTACTGAAGTTCGACCTGCACGACTTCTTTCACTCCATCAGCGAGCGAGAGGTCTACAGAATCCTGCAGGCAGTCGGCTACAACAGGCTCGTCGCCTTCGAAATCTCGCGTGTCTGCACCCGACTCCCCCAGCAGCTGGCCCGCGCCACCTGGGGACGCTATGCGGCTATCCGTTCCTACAACGGGAACCGTCCCGGCTTCCTTCCACAGGGCTCACCAACCAGCGGAGCCATCGCAAACCTCGCGGCCCGCACCCTCGACGACCGGTTGTGGGAGATCGCCGAGAACCACGGCCTGACCTACACGCGGTACGCAGACGACTTGGCCTTCTCGGCGCTTCACAGGCTCGACCGCGCCGCGGTAAGCCGCTGCGTATCGGACATCACCCAAGCGATCTATCAGTCCCACTTCCAGGTGCACCACAAGAAGACCCGCATCCTGCCGCCCGGCCAGCGGAAGCTTGTTCTTGGTCTACTCGTGGACGGCGACCGGCTGCGGGTCCCCATTCCAACCCGGAAGCGGATCGAGAACCACATCCGCGGCGTCGCCACCTTCGGCCTCGCCGCTCACGTCGAACATGCAGCCTTCAGCTCACTCGGGGGTTTCGTCCGACACGTCGATGGCCTGCTCCGCTATGCGCGGGGCGTCGACAGGGATTGGTCAGCACCACTGGCCGAGCGTTGGGAAGAGATCTTGTCGGCGGAGGGCATCACCGCTCTCGACCGACAGCAGTGGTAGCCATACGCCACGCCCATCCGGCTACACCCCCGTCCCGAGCGAACGCAACGAAGGTGCGACGCCGAAAACCGCCTCGATCGCCGCCCTCGTTGTGTCCTCCTCGTCCGGCCACAGGTGTGTGTAGGTGTTGAGCGTGATCGACGGCTTGGCGTGGCCGAGCCGCTTCTGCACCGTCTTGACGCTCTCCCGGTGCTTGATCAGCACCGAGGCGTAGAAGTGCCGGAGGTCGTGCATCGTCGCGTCGTCCGGCACCTGGCGGAGCGTCGGCTCCGCGTCGTCCGGCTGGCCACGGCGCTCCCAGCTCTTGAGCGCGCCCTCGTGCTGCTTCCGGAGGGCCTTGTCCGCGACTCGCACGAGGTTCTCCCAGACCGCTGCCCAGGCCGCGCGGCGGATCGCCTCACCTCGCTCGTTGGTGAAGACGAGCAACGCCTTCCGGCGCTTCCACTTGCCGGGGCGCGGGTCGGTACGGTCCTCAATGTCGACCCGGCGGGCCGGGTACTTCTCCAGGTGCGCCGCCAGCGCGTCCATCGCCGGCTTGGCCACCGGGACCGTCCGGTAGCTCTCGTGGGTCTTGGGTGGCGCGAGGTAGGGCTCGCCGCGATCGGGGCCGACCACCTGTTGCTTCACCTGGACCGTGCCGCGCTTGAAGTCGATGTGCGCCAGCTCAAGCCCGAACAGCTCGCCCTGCCGCAGCCCCGAGGCCGCCGCCAGGAGCAGCAGCACCCGGTACCAGCCGGGGGCGGCGTCGACCAGGGCCGCCACGACCTCGACGGCGAGCGGGACGATCTCCTTGCGCGGCGGAGGCGGCAGCTTCACCCCCTTCGTCGGGTTGAACGGGATCTGACGGTCAAGCTCCGCGACGCGAAAGATCGCGGTCACGTAGCTGTAGTGCACCCGCAAGGTCGACGGCGCCAGCACCTTCGAGCGGTCCTTGACCCACGCCTGGATGTCCGAGGTCTTGACGCCCCCGATGGCCCCGTCGCCGAGGATCGGGTAGATGTGCAGGCGGAGAGCCCGGTCGACGCGCTCGACGGTGCTCGACCCGTGGACGGCGCTCGCGCGCCAGCGCTCGCCGACCTCGCGGAACGTCTCCTTGCCGAGGGCGGGGTCGATGTAGGCGCCGCGGTTGAGATCGTTGTCGAGGCGGGAAGCCTCCGCGTCGGCATCAGCCCGCCGAGCGAAGTTGAGCTTGCGCTGCTCGCCGCTGGGGTCGCGGTAGCGGACCTGCCAACGCTTGCCCTTGCCGTGGTCGGCGGTGGGGTACTTGCCCTTGTGCTCACCGCAGGGCTTGTCGGTGGGGCGGGGGTGGGTCTTGTGCCAGGTGTCGTAAACGGTCGCCATTCGGCTCCTCTGGTCGGGGACATGGGAAGGCGCGGCCTTTGGCCGGCGGTGGGGGGAAAGTCGCAGCAAGACGATCCGCTTGCCGGGTGATCCGCTGGAAAGAAACGGGCACGGAACCCGTTCTCGGGCGGGTTTTGGATATTGATCGCCCGGCGGCCTTTTGTCAAGCATGGAGTCCCAAAGGGATTCATCCGTATCCGATCGTCCCGATAGTGACGGATCGTCCCAGGTGGTCGACCTCACGTCGGCAGGCAGGCAGGCAGGCAGGCAGGCAGGCCGAGTCTGGTGCAACAACAAGGCGGCTTGCCTGCGACAGGGCCTCTCAGCGATCCCTCTGTGTGCCGCTTCGCCAGGCACAGCGCTTCCCTGCCCGGTAGCCAGAGAGCCAGTTCGGGACCGTTTTAGGTTGCGAGCCGGGGTACGTGGAGAATTCTCCGCACGCCGTTCCCCGGGCAAGGCTTATCCCTCGCCCGAGGTGTCTGGCAGGAAGGCCCGAGTCCTTTTTAGGTTTTCGGCCGTACCGCGTGCAGACTCCTTTCCGCGCAGAACCGCGCCGGGCCCATTACGGTCCTTGCCGATCTTCCGGAATTCCCCGCCCCCCTACCCTCCGGAGACCTCTTTGCCGAAGACTCCCCGTGCCGCCCTCGATCGTCGTCCGCTGGCCAGCGCAGAGGAGCTCGCCGCGTACCTCGGCGTCCCGCTGCAGACCGTGTACGCCTGGCGACACCGTCGTCAGGGCCCTGTGGCGATCAAGGTCGGCCGGCACCTGCGCTACCGCTGGACCGAGGTGGAGGCGTGGCTGGACGACCTGAGCTCAGGCCGCGCCGCTGCCTGAGCGCCGCCTGCACGGTCAGCTTCCGTCCCCGTCGCCCAGCGCGTCGGCGGGCTGTACGGCCCTTCCCCACATCACCGCTCGACTCGGCGGTCCCGGATTCCACGGTCCGGGAGCGCAGTTAGGAGACTCCTTGGAGAGCATGCCTTCCACACCTTCGACGGGACCGGTGTCGGTCCCGGACTCTGCGGACGGCCGTCGTCCGTCCGCTGCGGGCGGTCCGGACACGGGGACCGACCTCGGGGACGGTCCGCAGCCTGTGGCGGAACACGGGGGCCGGTCCCGGACCATTTTGACGGACGGTGGTCCGCAGGCGCGGACCGAGCGGACCGTTCCACCGGACGGGGACGGACCAGCGGACCGGCCTGCGGTTCCGTCCCGGACCGCCGGTCCGCAGACGGGGACCGTCCGGATCGACGGTCCGGTGACGGGGACCGGTGTTGCGGACAGTCCGGTCCCGTCCGGTCCGGATGACGGTCCGGTGGTCCGGTCCGGTCCGGAGGCGCTCCCGGTGGTCCGCGTGGACCCGGGCGTGGTGCTGCTGGACGAGCTGCGGTCCACGCTCTCCCGGTTCGTCGTGCTGCCGTCCCCGCACGCGCTGGACGCGGTGACGCTGTGGGTGGCCGCCACGCACGGGCAGCCGGCGTGGCAGCACGCGCCCCGGCTGGCGGTGGTCGGTCCGGCCAAGCGCTGCGGCAAGTCGCGGCTGCTGGACATCGTCACCGAGACGGTCCACGACCCGCTCATCACGGTGAACGCCAGCCTGCCCGCAGTCTTCCGCTCGATCACCGAGGACCCGCCGACCCTGCTTGTCGACGAGGCCGACACGCTGTTCGGCACGTCGAAGGCCGCCGAGCGGAACGAGGAACTGCGCGGTGTGCTGAACGCCGGTCACCAGCGCAACCGCCCGGCGGTCCGCATGGTCGGCAACGGACCGGACATGAGGCCGGGCAAGTTCCCGACCTTCGCGATGGCCGCCCTGGCGGGGATCGGCGATCTCCCGGACACGATCATGGACCGCTCGGTGGTCGTCCGGATGCGCCGCCGCGCACTGGGCGAGAGCGTGCAGCCGTTCCGCTCGGCCCTCGACACCAAACCGCTCCACGGCCTGCGCGACCGCGTCGCCGACTGGCTCCGCCCGCTGCTGCCGAAGGCGGTGGGGATGCTGCCCGCCATGCCGGTGACCGACCGCGCTGCCGACACCTGGGAGCCGCTGGTGATCGTCGCCGACTTGGCCGGCGGTCACTGGCCCGCCACCGCACGCGCCGCGTGCGCGGCGATGTGTGCTCACGAGGCCGGTCTGGACGACGACGGCGACGGTGCCAAGATCCGGATCCTGCAGGACATCCGGACCGTGTTCACCGCTCTCGGTGATCCGCCCGCCCTCGCCACCGCCACGCTCCTCGCCCAACTGCGGGCGTTGGAGGAGGCGCCGTGGGCTGAGTTCGGGGTCAGCGGTCTGACCGCGCGCGGACTTCAGCTCCTGCTCAAGGACTTCGGCGTCTCCTCGTCCAACATCCGCTTCCCCGACTCCCGGCAGGCCAAGGGCTTCGTCCGGAACGACTTCCTCGACCCGTGGCGGCGCTACTGCCCCGAGCCCGCGCCGCCGCAGGCCGAGGACGGCGGCCTGGCCTGACCTCGGCCCGCCGCAGCCCGTCCCACCTGTCCCACCCCCTGCGCTCGCGCGCCCGTCCGGCTTGCCCGGTACGAGTGCGACGAGTGCAACTCCCCTATCCCCAATCGAAGGATCTCTCGCTTGACCCCCACCACCTGTTGCACCCTGCGCCCCACGCTGAGCGGCAGCGCCGCCGATCGGCAGGCTGCCGCGACCGCCCTCGCCGAGAATCTCGTTGGCGACTTCACCGACCTGCTGGAGTGCGGTCGTCTCACTCGCCACCCTGACCTCGTGGCTCACGACCTCGACCGCCTCAAGCTGGTCACCGGGCGTGTCCGCAGCGCTGTCCGCGAGGACCGCACTATCGGCAACTGGATACCGCTGCCCGCCGGTACGGCCTGCACCGAGCACACCCGAGCACTCGCCGGACGAGCCGACACCTGCGGCTGCCGCACCGCCGCACCGGATGTCCTCATTCTCATGCCCGAGTGTGGCCTCGCCCACGGCCTGCCGACCACCTGAGCACAGCCCGCGCCCTGAACGTGCGCGCCCGCCGCCAGTACGGGTGGGACGAGTGCAACCAGTCCCCCGAAACCTGCCGACGTACCGCCGCCCCTGGCCCTGCGCGGGCCAGGGGCGGCACCCCGACCATCACCCGACTCACAAGGACCCATACGTGCACCCCTACGCCGAAATGACCACTGACGTCAACTCTCCATCGCAGCACGGATCCGGGGGCCGCGTGGCAGCAAGCTATCGCGTGGGACCGCCCCACGGGCAGTCCCACGCAACCCCCTCGCCCATCGGCGAGGGGGAGCCGGCGGCGAGTCGAGCGGGGGCGCTCGACTCGTCACCGGCCACCCGGTACCAGGGGGTGCCGGGTGAGGTTGAGGAGAACAGCGACAGCCCCAAGAACCTCGCTTCGAGCACTCCCGCGCGCCAGCCACGCCGCCGCCACCGCGACCCGCAGCAGCGCCCGCACCGTGTGACCGTCCGATACAACGCCGCCGAGTACGAAGAGATCCGCCGCTCCGCCGCCAACCGCACCCAGACCGTCTCGCGTTTCTGCGCGACCAGCAGTCTGAACGACGCCCGCGGTCTCAGCGCGGGCGATCCTCAAGACCGACTCGACCGCGCAGTCGACGAACTGGCCAACTCCCGCGCCCAACTGGCCCGGGTCGGCAACAACCTGAACCAGATCTCCTTCGCCCTCCACGCCAACGGCTTCCACCGCCCCGCCGAGCTCGACGAAACCCTGCGCCTCGTCCGGCTCGCGGTCTCCACGGTCGACACCACCGCAGCCAACCTCGTTGGCGGGTAGGGAAGTCAGGGCAGTTGATGTCGATTCGATGTAGTTCTGGCTGGTTGGGAACATTTCCGCACAGGGTCGTCTTGTGTCGGTTCCCCACCGCCAGAACCCTGGAGGCGCCCGTGCCCGATCCCACCGACACCGACTGGATCTCCCACCGTCCCGTGATCCGCGCCGTCCCTCACCCGGACACGCTCGACCCGCGTGGCTTCACCATCACCTGCCCGAAGTGCGACGCCACCCGCGACTGGCTCCTCCTGAACGTGCGTGCCCAGGTCTTCGTCCGCTGCCGCTGCACCTGCGAATGGCATGAGCCCGACCTCACCCGCGCCTACTTCGACGAGCACTTCACCGTCCCCGAGCACGAGTGGGTGAACTTCGACGCCGCCATGCGGGCCCTCGCGTTCGACGGCCTCCTTGCAGGCGCCATGTGGGATTGACGGCTCACGCTGCACGAATAGACGAAGCCCGGCTGACGCACAGGTCAGCCGGGCTTCGGGCTACCGGCTCTCACTCCACCTCGCGGCCGAGCACAGCGGAGATCGCGCGCTGGTGGACAAGGCCGGTGCGGACGAGACGGGTCGCCGGTGTCGAGCAGTCGACGATGGTGAGGTGGTTGGCGGCCGGCGAGACTCCTCCGTCGAGGATGACGGTCGCCTTGACGCCGGTGGAGTCCAGGAAGCGCTGGACCTCCCCGACCGTGATCGCAGGGCCGGGCGCGCCGACTCCCGCGTCGCCCGAGATGTTGACGGTCGTCGCGGCCACCGGCGTGCGGGCCTCCGCCGCGAGGGCGCCGAGTGGGCCCGACGAGTTGGTGGTGAGGGCCGGCGACCCGACTGCGGGATGTTGTGCTCCGACGTCCACGCTCTGCCAGGGAAGGAGCATGGCGAGGTCGCCGGGCCAGAAGGCGTCAGCCAGTTGCCTGGCCTCGGGGTGGATGACGAACTGCTTCTCGCACTCCTCCAGGGAGGGGGTGACGAGGACGAGGGACTTGGCGCGTGGCCGCTGCTTGCCGTTGAAGATGCTGTTGCAGGCGGCCAGGTTCGTGGCGTCGGCGCAGATCATGTACCAGCGCTCGGTGGGCACGATGACGAGTTCGCCAGCCTCCAGGGCACGGGCGGCGGCGATGAGTTGTTCTGCTGGGATCGGTCGCACAGGTATCCCTCCGTCTCGGAGTCAGTGGACAGGCCGGGCTCGCTCCCGGCCCTGGCTGGAGTTCACGCGGGCTGCGACAGCCCCGGGTAGTCGAGCCACGGGTCTTGCAGTGCCTGCAGCCGCCGTCGAGCGTGGTCGGGGTACTCCACGCGGAAGTACGCCATGATCCGTGGCTCCGGGCTGAGGTTGCGGCCAACGGCGTGGGGGACGAGGTGGTGCATCAGCAGCAGGTCGCCGGGCTGGCCGAGGAACGGAGTGCCGGCGCGGGCGTCGATGTTGGGCGGGACCTGCTCGGTGATGCCGAGCGACCACTGGGTGCGGAACCACTCGGCCATGGCCAGGTGCCCGCCCGGCTGGTAGCGCAGGGCCCCGCCGTGGGGGTCGGTGATGTCGGACAGCACGACGCCGACCAGCAGCGAGAAGGTCCGCAGCTCCTCGGGGTCGAGGTGCGGGCAGGCCACGCCGTCCACGTGCATCGCCTTCTCCGGTTGGGCCTGTTCGAGTTGGCCCTCGGGAATGCGGATCTGGAGCTGCACGGTGGAGACAGGTCGGACGGTGCCGAGCAGGCCTTGGGCGAGCTCGGCGGCCGGGGACGCCGAGAAGAGCGCGAGCAGGTCGGGGTGGCTTCCGAGCTCCGGTGCGAAGGTCCGCTGCGTGTAGGCGCTGATGAGCTCGGGGTTCATCGACTCGCGGTACCAGTCGGTGACCAGTTCACGGGCTCGGACGATCTGGTCGTCGGGGACGGCGCCGCGCCTGACGAGCAGGCCGTCGCGCATGAAGGCGTGCTTCTCTGCGGCGGTGAGGGCCACGGAATCTCCTGGTAGGCCGGGGGCGGTTACGGGCTGTGGTTGGTGAGGTGGGTGAGCACGTGGCCGGCCGCATCGAGGGCGCTGCCGAGAATGGCTCGGCCGGCGTCGACGGTTGCCCGGCGCGGGTCGCCTCCGATGACGCCGCAGGTGGCGATGGTGGTGTCTCCGGAGGTCCACGGCCAGGTCGTGCCGCGGTCCAGGACGAGCCGCTTCGCCTCGGCGCCGTTGACGGTGAAGTCCGTTGGGAGGCTGTCGAGATGGACGTCCTCGGGCGCGAGTTCGAGCATCATGGCCGTCTCGCGGATGCCGGCGTGGATCTCCGGGACGGTCTCGCCGCCGACCTGGACGGTGGACAGCGAGGCCGGGTGGATGACGCAGACGGAGAAGGTGTGCGCGCTCCTCAGCTCGTGGAGGGCAGGCTCCAGGATTCCTCGGTTGCCGCCGTGGCCGTTGATGATCAGGAGCCTTCGCGCAGGGGTCGCCCGCAGGTACTCCGTGACCACGACGTCGAGCAGGGAGATGAAGCTCGCGATCCGTAGCGACACGGTTCCCGGCGACCAGGCGTGTTCGAGCGAGAGCCCGTACGGGATGGCCGGCAGCGCCCACAGGTCGTGCTGTTCGCCGTACCGCTGGACCAGCCGGCCGGTAAACCGCTCCGCGATCACCGTGTCCGTGTTGAGCGGCAGGTGGGGACCGTGTTGTTCGTGGGAGCCGATGGGCAGGCAGAACACGGATTCCGTGGTGAGGTCGGTCAGGACCGCGGGTGCGGCCAGCCGCCCGTACTGGCGGGCGGCTGGGCCGTCTGCTCGTATCACTCGGTGCCCCGCCGACCGATGCGGATGAGGAACTCGTTGTCTTCCGGGAAGACGTCCTCGGTGCTGTGCTCGGCGAGGGCTGTCTCCACCGCAGCCTCGAACTCGTCGAGGCGGCCCCCGAAGAGGTGCGGTGCGGCGAAGCTCGTGGAGTAGAGGTAACCGAGGATGCTGTTGGTGCTCCACGTCCGGTGGACGGGCACCCGGATCTCCTCGACCCGGTTGAAGGGCGACTCTTCCATGATTTCGCTGTAGGGCCGGTTGTGGTGCTTGAAGGTGCTGTTGCCGGCCCGCCGTTCCTCGCCGAGGAAGCTCTGGACGACCGCGCGAACGGACTGCTTCCAGGGGCTGTCGGCGGCCCAGAAGCTGTTGTCGCCGAAGATCGCGACGGCACCGCCAGGGGCCACCTGGTCGTCGAGGAGTGCGAGCACGGTGGCCTGGTCGAGCCAGTGGAAGGCTCGGCAGATCGTGACGAGGTCGGCCTGCCAGCCGGTCGGGGGCTTGAAGTCCTCGGCCGTCGACTCGATGAGCGACAGGTCTGCCCCGTCCGGGAGTTGGGGTCGGAGTGCCTCCTCGGCGGCCTTGAGCATGTCGGCGTCGTTGTCGATGGCGATGATGTCGTCGAACCGGCCGAGGAGGGCTTCGGCGACCAGGCCGGTGCCGGTGCCGATGTCGAGGAGCCGGCGGGGCTTGCCGGGGGCGACGGCCTGGTCGAGGACGGTCGCGACCTCGTCCGGGATACCCGGGCGGTACTGGCGGTAGTAGCTGGCGGTGCCGGTGAACAGGCTCATGGATTCCTCAGATCGAGTAGCTGGCGAACGTGCTGGACTGCGTCGGCGAGATCGTGGGCGACGAGCACGTCGTGTTCAACGAGGACGTGTTCATCGGGGACCGTACGGCCGTGGGAGAGCCAGACGGCGGCGAATCCGGCGGCCGTGGCGCCGCTGATGTCGCATTCCCAGTCGTCGCCGACATGGACCATGGTCCTGGCTGATACCTGGTGGGCGTCGGCGACGGTCCAGAATGCGCGGCAGTCGGGCTTGGCGAACCCTGTGCGGCAGGACGGGAAGTGGGCGCTGACCCACGGGGAGAGGAGCGTGAGGAGCCGGTCTGGGTCGGCCTCGGTGCAGGTCACGTTCGAGAGGGTGACCACGGTGGCGCTGTCGCTGAGTTGCTGAAGTGCCTCGACGACTCCGGGGAAGAGGACGAGCGGGGAGACAGGCAGATCTGTTGGGAAGTTCGATTGCTTGATGTCCAGTTCCGCGCAGACCTGCTGGATCACGGCGTCGGTGATCTCCGGTGCGGTGTGCAGGACGTCCCGCATCACGCGCCTGGCCTGCTTCGGGCCGAGCGGTGAGACGGCGGCGAGCCTGGCCGCCAGGCCGGGGCCCTGCGCGTTTCCGAGGGTTCCCCCAATGTCTAGGCTGACCAGGCGACCGACTGACCTGCTCATGCAGCGTCACCCCCGGCCGGAGGCAGGGCGGAGACGATGGCGGCGATCCGTGCCATACGGATCTGGGCGGTGGTGGCCTCACCGAGGAAGGTCAGCGCGTACCGCAGCTCGGCCGCGTCGAGCGCGGCCAGGTCGCGGCTGCCGACCTGGGCGGCGTCCGCCAGGTCAGCGGGGACCACGCGCGGGCGAAGTCCGTGCGGGAGGTGGAGGATTCCGGCCCAGACCGGGCTGGGCGCCTTGATCGTTTCCAGCGGTCGAAGCACGGTGACGTCGTCGAGGGTGAAGATCCGTACGGCTGCGGCCCCTTGGCCGAGGTCAAGGATGCCGGAGAGGAAGGTGTCGTGTCCGTCGAGTCGTCGGTCCAGGACGAGGAGCAGGCCGTGTTCGTCGTGACGGGTTGTTCCTTGGACAGGGAAGGTGCCGATGGTTCGGGTCATCGCAGTCTCCGGGGTTGGGTTCCGAGTCCGGGGGCTTCGGGGGCGGGAAGCAGGCCGCTTTTGGGTATCCAGGGCTCGGCGTAGAGGAGTTGGCGGCGCGGTTCCCACTGGCGTCGGTACTCGACGGCCGGGACGTCGTCGGGGAAGGCGGCGGCGAGGTGGATGCCGGGCGCCATCGAGCGGCCGTGGGGGTAGACGGGGACACCGGCCTCGCGAACGCTCGTGGTGATCTCGACCGCATGGGTGAGGCCGCCGCAGCCGACGACGTCGATGGTCAGTGCGGTGGGCTGAGCGAAGTCCAGGAGGGTGTCCAGGTCTTCGTCGGGTCGCAGGCGCTCGCCCACCGCGACTGGTACGCCGGCAGCGGCCAGCTGGCTGTAGACGCGTAGGTAGTGCTCCGGCAGCGGGTCCTCTAGCCAGGCCAGCATTGGCTGGTCAACGCGGCCGGCGACAGCAGCAGCAAGTTGCGGACTCCACGTGCCCACCGCGTCGACGGCGAAGGGCTCGCTGATGACCGCCGCAGCATCGGCCAGTGCCGCGACCAGATTCGTGGCCTCGGCGGCGACGGTCGGGCCCGGGCGGCGGCGCAGTCCCCACTTGGTGAAGGCCCAGCCCTCTTCGAGAACCTGGGCCAGCGCACCGTGGCTGTTGGGGCCGCTGAGATCCAGGCGGAGCCAGGAGGCGTACGCCGGTACGGCCTGCGTCCTCCGTCCTGGCGCCAGCAGGTCGGCCACCGGTTTGCCGACCAGGCGGCCGTGGAGGTCCCACACCGCGCAGTCGATCGCTCCGACTGCCCAGTCCGAGACCTTCGGTGCGGCTGCCCGTATGCGCGGTCGGAGTCCGTCGTGATCGAGCAGCAAGGCGCCTACCACTACGGGGCCGATCGCCTCCACTGCTCGGCCGACCATCGTGCTCACGGGCCCGTACCAGCCAGTCTGCCCAGCGCCGTGGACCGCGACGAAGACGCTGTCGTCCCCGGCCTCCGTACCGCCGACCGGTACGGTCTCCACCTTGTCGATGACCGGCTCCGTCATTGCGCAGCCTCCAGCCTGGCTGTCAACCGACCAGCCGCCCGGAGCAGTCCGGCGGTGTCCAGGCCGAGCTCGCGCGCGAGGGCGTCCTGCGGCTTCGGTCCCGGTGGCTCGCGCCAGCCGATCACGTCAACCGGCCGCCGGAGGCGCCCCGCCAGTAACCCCCACACGGCTGCCGGGTGCCCGAGCGTGACGACGAGGACAGCGGAGCGCTCGCCCAAGTAGTGATCGATCTCGGCGTCGGTCAGGCCCTTGGGCCAACGCGTGGGATTGCCGAGAACGGTGAGGTCGAGAACGCCCACGACACGGATTCGGCAGCCCAGCCGGCCGCGGAGGACCGGCACTGCCGTCGTGACGGCTTCGGCCGGCAGGTCTCCCGCCACGACGATGGTGAGATCGGGATCCTCCTCGTCGCTCAGGTGCGGCCAGATGGCGAACCCGCGTGCCAGTTCCTCCTCGGCGGTCTCAAGCGGGAGCCGCAGTTCGGTGTGCTTGCCCGCGATCAGGACGTTGACGCGGCCCGTCGAGTTCAGCGCCGCGTCGAGCGCGGCGGCCGTCCGCTGCGTGTCGGCCGGAACCAGCACGGTCACCGCAGGGTCCTCCGTCGCGAGTAGGGCCGTGGTGAGCGACGGATCGCCGTGGGTGAAGACGTTGTGCCACCCGTACGAGGTCAGCAGCAGATTGAGGCTCGGGGACGCCTTCTCCTCGGCGAGGCGACGGTGCTTGAGGTGGCCGACAATCCCGGCGGTCAGGAGCGGGGCGAATGCCTCGTAGGACACCAGGACTCCGCGTCGACCGCTGCTGATCCAACCGGACAGCCAGCCGAGGAGCACCTCCTCGGCCAGCACCTCGGACACCCAGGGCTCGTCCCGCAGTGCGCCGAGGCGGTTCGAGGACATCTCGTCCGGGCTGAAGACCCGGAAGCCCCCGACCGTGGCATGCCTGCGGAGAACACTGCCTACTGCCTCACCGAAGCGGGCGGCCCTGCGGAGAACCACCGGCTTCGGCCCCTCACTGGTCGGGCGTCCAGGGCCGACCGCAGAGTGCCACGCGGCAGACCCCAGGGCCTCGGCCAGAGCGCCGATCGGCTGGCCGTCGTGGTCGAAGAGCTCTGCGGGCTGGTACGACGCCAGCCACCTTTCCAGCTGACTGCGCTGGGCTTCGCTCCGGCGGGCCCCGCCAAGTGGCGTCTTGTGGGCCGCAGCCGTTCCGAGCACCTGCCGCCCGTCGACCGTCTCCGGCCCGCTCCAGCCCTTCACGCAGCGGAGAAACACAGCGGTCCGTGAGCCCTCAGCGACCTCATGAGCGGATACGGCCAGGGCGCCCCGGAACGCCTGGTGCTCATCGACGGTGGCCGAGGTTACGTGCACCACCCGGCCTCGCCACCCGAGGCCGACCGCGTACGCAACGAGCTCGGCGTCGCTCATCGCCCCCAGCAGCGACCGGTCACCCATGCGGAACCCGTTGACGTGGACGATTGGCAGGACAGCACTCCCCTGCAGAGCCCGGGCCGCAAGCCACGACGCCGCCGTCGTGGGGGTCTCGCACTCCCCGTCGCCGACGATGGGCACCACGACCCGCCCGGGCACGTCGAGCGCCATGCCGTGACTGAACGCGAGAGCGCCGCCGAGGCACCCGCCGGGCGCCGCTCCCGCCGGCAGCAGCGGATGGGTCTCCGCACCGAGACCGTCGACGTCAGGGAAGTCCCGAGCCAACCGCCTGAGCCCGGCCGCATCGCGGGAGTACTGAGGGCGCACGGCTGCCAGCTCGCCGGTGAGCCAGGCGTAGGCAAGCTGGACCACCCCCGCGTGGCCGGCGCCGATCACCGGAACCAGCTCACGGCCGGGCCCCAGCTCGCCAGCAGCGAGAACCGTGTGGGCGAGGGCCCACGCCGTTCCATGGACGGTGCCCCAATGACCAGCGGGGCGAGGCTTGACGTGGCCGGTCTGGAGCGGCTCGGTCAGCAGCTGGTTGTCATCGAGGTGCAGAAGCGCCACCGCCACATACGTGGCTGCCCTCCACAGCGCGTCGGCCCGGTTCAGCATGGCGGCACCAACTGTTCCTCGCCGAACGTGAAGTACCACAGCGGCCGGTAGCACTCCCATGCCGCCGGGCGAAGGCCGGTCGGCCCGACGATGTCCTCGATCTCCTGGCGGGCCCGCAGGTAGTACTCCAGAGAATCGGAGCCTTCGGCCCGGAGGCCCGCCATGATGGCGTTGTGCGCCTGGTACACCTGGAAGTTGGGGAACTCGGTGACGAACGGCATCAGCTCGGCAACACCGGTCCGGAGGTCGGCGAGCCGGTCCAGGCCGACGATGTAGGTGAACGAGGTCGCGTGGCCAGCGCGCATCGCCCGCCGCAGGACCTTGGGCATCTCCTCGGCGGTGAGCGTCGCCTTGCTTGCCTTCAGAAGCAGGTCCCTCCGGCTGAAGCATTCCGCGGTGAGCTGCAGCACGAACGGGGCGACGCGCTCCGCCAGTTCCTCGAACGCCTCGCTCGTGCGGATGACCGAGGTGAGGAACCCGATCCGAGCGCCGATGCCGTGGGCGGCGAGCACGTCACGCAGGCCTATCAGGTGGTCGACGGCCGCCCGCTCCCGCTCGAAGCACCCGGTCGACACGGTGACCTCACGGAGTTCGGCCAGATTGCGGCGAGGGTGCTGCTCGACCATCGCGGCCAGGAGCTCGGCCAGCTCCCGCTCCTCGGAGAGGCGGGGATCGGCGGCGGCCTCCAGGGTGTTCGGGCAGAACGAGCACCCCACACAGCGGCTGCGGGCGTTGGGGTTGAGCGTCGCGGCCCGCCCGTCGTCCCTGAAGTACCCGCCGACCGCCTCGTCGGCGGCGACGCGGTCGATGGAGCCGACGATGGTGTCGCCCAGCGACAACTCGTCGCCGGCCAGGTGGAACGGCGAGGCCTCGGCGTTGAGCGGGACGATCACCATCCAGGCGACGTCCGGCCGGGTCGTGAGACGAACCGAGATCCGGGCGCGGTGACGGCCGTGGATGGAGGAGATCCCGAACAGGTTGATCGCGATGAGCAGGGCGTCCTCCACGGGCACGCCGTAGCTCTCCGCCATGCCCCTGATGGCCGGAAGCGTGAGGACCGCTGCCGGTTTGCTGCCGAGCGCTGTTTTCATGATCCACTCTCCGTCGCTGGCTCGACCGGGCTTCGATGCCCTGGCCGTCGTTCTCTGCTGGATCTGTTTCACTCCCCTCGGCGCGCCGGGGAAGACGGGCCCGTGTGGGCCTGCCGGTGTCCGTCCGGCAGGCCCACGCGGTTCCTTCGCTCAGCGACCGGGGTACGGCGGCTGCGGGGTCGGCGGTGCCGGCGGCGGCGGGGGCGGAGGCGGCGGAGGCTGGGGCGCCTGCAGGCGCACGGTGGACGACATGGCGGTGTTCCCTTCTCGCTCGGTGATGCGCGTGACGACGAGGCGTGACTCCGTTGTCATGCCTCGGGTTCGACCGCGGGGTGCTGCTCAAGGTCGCGGTCGGGCTCGTGGTCGGCCGCCAGGACGGGGCCGAAGCGATCGGAGCTGGGCAGGTGGTCGGCTGCCACTCCGAGCAGGGCGAGGACGATGAGGTGGCCGAGCACGCAGAGCCAGGTGAGTACGGCTTCGACGGGATCCCGGTAAGCGGCGCGGTAGATGTCGTCGTGCGGCTGGTAGTCGGTCATGCCGCATTGGTCCTGAGCTCGGCCCAGACCACGGTGCCGTCGCTCGTCGCGTCAACGCCCCAGCTCTCGCACATCCGGCTCACGAGGAGGAGCCCCCGGCCGTTCTCGGCCAGAGCGGACGGGACGGGCCGGTCTACGGGCCCAGGCCCCGCGTCCGCGACCTCGATGCGCAGACCGCGCGGCCGAGGTGCCAGACGGACGTCGAAGCAGCCAAGACACGACGCCGCCCCGTGAAGAACGGCATTGGTGCAGAGCTCGGACGCGACCAGCTCGATGTCCTGGACGAGTGGCCCGTCGAATTCCCATGCGCCGACGACCACCCTGATCAGCGCCCGGGCCAAGGGCACGGAGGCGTGAGCGCGCAGGAAGCTCATCTGCACCGACAGGCAGCCGGCCACCTCGATGGCTTCCTTTGCTCGAAGGTCCTGACGTGCCACCACGATCAACCCTCCTCGTTGCCCAATCACCCGTCAGGCAGAGTTGCTTGAGGGCGAGTCAGAACGCTAGGAGGATGGGTGGCGGGGAACCCGGAAAATCCTTCCGGGGTAGGCGGCGGGGACGCCCTCAGGCTGGGAGCATGCCTGGAATGAGTGAGACGCTGAGCATCGGCGAGCGCGTCGCCTGGTACCGCCGTCGACGGGGCATGCCCCAGGAGGTTCTGGCCGGCCTCGTCGGGCGGACGGCCGACTGGCTGAGCAAGGTCGAGAACGGCCGTATCGAGCTCGATCGGCTTTCGGTCATCAGGGCGCTGGCCGATGCCCTCGACATTCGGCTCGGCGACCTGCTGGCGGAGCCGTCACTCCTCGACTGGCCCGGCGATGCCCAGAGCGGAGCCGTCTCGAAGCTGCGCGAGGCGCTCATGGACTACAAGCAGCTGTCGCCGTTCCTGGCGGCCGACGATGCCGAACATCCGCCCGACCTCGACATCCTGCGCGCCGAGGTGGGCTCCGCCTGGTCCGCCTACCAGGACGCCAGATACTCCCGCGCGACCAGACTCATCCCGGACATCCTCTCCCAGGCCCAGCGCGCGGTCCGCATGTACGAGGGCGATCAACAGCAGCAGGCCAGGGCGTTGCTCGCGATGGCCTACCAAGGCGCCGCGATGGTCCTGACGAAGATAGGCGAAGCCGACCTCGCCTGGATGTCGGCCGACCGCGGCCTCGCGGCGGCCCAGGAGTCGGGCGACATCGTCGTCACCGGCTCGCTGTTCCGCTCGGTCTCCCACTGCCTGCTCAGCAACGGCCGCCTCACCGCCGCCAGGGATCTGGTCATGAACTCGGCCTCGTTTCTGGAAGCCGGCCTGGAGGACGGTTCCCCTACCTACCTGTCGATCTACGGCACCCTGTTCCTCGTCGGGTCGATGGCCGCAGCGAGGATCGAGGACCGGAGCACGGTGCGCGACTTCCTCGCCGAGGCGGACCGGGCCGCACAGCGCCTCGGCCACGACGCCAACCACATGTGGACGGCCTTCGGGCCCACCAACGTGGCCATCCACCGGATCTCGACCGCCATGGAGCTCGGCGATGTCCAGATCGCCCTCGACCAAGGTCCGCGCGTGGACTCCTCGACCCTGCCGCTCGAACGCCGAGTGCGGCACTCACTCGAAATCGCCCGCGCCTACAGCGCACAGAACCGCATGGATGAGGCCCTTGCCCTCGTACTGGACGCCGAAGAGATGGCCCCCGAGCAAGTCCGCTACCACTTCATCCCCCGACACCTGGTGACCAACTGGGTCCGCCAACAGCGCGGCAAACCCAGCTACTTGCTGGCAGGCGTCGCACAGCGGCTCCAGATCGTCGCGTGACGCGGCTGGGCGGCTACAGTCGTCGCCATGAGCGACTCCCAGTCCCACGAGGTCGTAGCCCAGCCCCGCACCGCCGCTGGCGTGCTCTTCTTCGACCAGGACGACCGCGTCCTCCTCGTGAAGCCGACCTACAAGCCCGGCTGGGAGATCCCCGGCGGCTACCTCCACGCCGGCGAGACCCCGAGCGAGGGCGCGGCCCGAGAGGTCAAGGAGGAACTCGGCATCACCCTGCCGATCGGCCGCCTGCTCGTCGCCGACTGGGCACCCCACCCCACCGAGGGCGACAAGCTCCTCTTCGTCTTCGACGGCGGCGTCCTCCCGGCCAACGAACTCGACAGCATCACCGTCGACCAGGTGGAGATCGGCGAGTACGCCTTCCACACCGTCGACCAGCTCGACGCCGTCCTCATCCCGCGTCTTGCCCGCCGCGTCCACGCCGCCTGCGTCGCCAGGACGCAGTCCGCGACCGCCTACCTGGAGCACGGAGCGACCCGCGCGTAGATCCACGGCCCCACTCCGGCTGCACGGAGCTTGATTCGGTGCAGCCAGTGAATGTGATCAAGGCCGCTCACGCCAACAAGGCTCATCTGCCTTGGCATTGTGGTACGTTCCGTGGTCCAACCGAAAATAGGCGACCCCGGCGATGCGCGAACATCCCGGGGTCTGGCACCAGGAGCGCGAACTCCCGATGCGAGTACATCGTACCGAACACGTACGTAACTTCACCGTCCTGCCCAACTGCATGCTGCAGTACCGGCGGCTGTCCTACACCGCCCGCGGTCTACTCGCGGACCTCCTCTCTCGCCCTGACGGCTGGCGCGAGGACGGCCGGCACATGGCCGACACCAGCCCCCAGGGACGCGGAGCTATCCGCAAGGCGTTGAAGGAGCTGACCGAGGCCGGCTTCTACCGGGTCGAGAAGATCCGCCTGCCGGACGGCACGATCATCACCGAGACCCACGTCTACGACACCCCGCAGCTCACGGTGCTGCCGAGTACCACCCGTCCGGTCTCCGGTGAAGCGACCACCGGCGGTGCTGACGTCCTTCCAAAGGACCGGTTCAAAGGAACCTCCCTCCCCGCCGAGCAGCCGGTCCTCGCCGATGAGCCGCCGGCGAACACGGGAGGGCGGGA
The DNA here is from genome assembly GCF_040303105.1 of Kitasatospora sp. NPDC096128. NCBI lineage: Bacteria > Bacillati > Actinomycetota > Actinomycetes > Kitasatosporales > Streptomycetaceae > Kitasatospora > Kitasatospora sp. NPDC096128. The sequence goes on from NZ_JBEOSP010000003.1 coordinate 301,533, forward strand.
GGAAGACCACGAGGACGAGGCTGACGAGCAGCCTGCGGCGGTGCCGGACGAGCAGGTCCGCGAGGCGGTCGCCACGCTGTTCCGGGTGATCCGCCCCGAGCCGCGCCTGCGGCTCGGCCAGGCTGAGGCCGAGGAACTCGCACCCCTCGTCGCGCAGTGGCTGGAGCGTGGCGCGACCCAGGCTGATCTCGCCCACGCCCTGCTGCCGGGCCTACCCGTGCCGGTGCACTCGGCGGTCGCGGTGCTCCGCTACCGCCTGGAGCGCAAGATGCCGCCCGTCCAGCCCGCTGTGCGGCCCGCAGCGGCCCGTTACGCCGAGTGCGCCAAGTGCCACGACCCGGTGCCCCAGCCGGGCATTTGCCGGGCCTGTGCAGGCTTTGGCCGGCGCCCAGCCGAACCCGCCAGCGGAGCGCATATCGCTGCCGAGGGAGCTGCCCGCGTCCGGGCGGCGATGAACGCCGCGCGGTACCCGTTCGGCAGCAGAGACCTCGCCCCCATCACCTGAAGGCCACCGAGATCCCGGTATACGGCTGCGATCACCTGGCCAAACGGGTTGTCCCCATTCCTCGGCACACGCGCTGGAGCCACGTCCTCAAGCTGAATCCTCGTCGTTCCGGCGCCATCGAAAGTGTTCTACGTTGTGGGCGAGCCCGCCCGAGCCCAGAAGGAAGTACCCATGACTGATGCGAGTGCCCACTCGAAGGCCGAAGTCCTGGAGGACCTGGTTTCCAAAGAGGGCGTGGGCTCCACGGTCCAGTTTCGCGCAGGCCAGACGATCATCCAGGAGGGCGATCTCTCGAACCAAGTGCTGATGCTGCGTGAGGGAACCGCCAAGGTGATGACCCGCAATGCAGATGGCACCGAGATCGTTCTCGGGCTGCGCGAGAAGCCAGAGATCATCGGGGAACAGGCCGCCCTCAACGGCACACCGCGGTCGGCCTCGGTGATCGCGTTGACCGACGTGACGGCCCTCGCCATCTCCGCCGAAGACTTCCGAGCCCTGGTGGGGAAGCAGCCCGAGGCCGCTGCCGCCGTACTAGGGATCGTGACCGCGCGACTGCGCGAGGCCGATCGTGGCCGAGTGGAGCTGGCTACCCACACCGTCGCCCAACGGGTCGCCGCGAGGCTGGTGGCTCTTGCGTCGCAGATCGGAGTAGTCGATGAAGCGGCTGGCGTTGTGCGACTTCCCCTGTCCCAGCAAGACCTGGCCGGGTGGGCAGGCGCGTCCCGCGAGGCGATCGTGAGGACTCTGCGGCTTCTGCGAGACGAGGGCGTCGTGACCACCGAGCGACGACAGATCATCATCCATGACCTGGAGGCGTTGCGCACCAAGGCCACTGACTGACAGTCAGAGTGGTATTCTGACCCAGTCGGAACGCTGAGGAATACCACTCTCGGGGGCATGACCGCTTGATCGAGCATGTACGCAAGATCTTCTTCGGCTTGGACATCGCCGGCTTCAATCAGACGGACCGGACGGACCTCGCCTGCCTCACGATGCGGCAGGGCCTGTACGAGGCGCTTGGTCACGCCCTGGCCGCCGGCGGCCAGGGCGCGGAGAGTTACGACCTGCTTGACCGCGGCGACGGCATCATGGCTGTGATCGACGACTCCGCGGGCATCCACACCCTGGCCCGAACAGTGGTCCCAGCACTGGCCGCCGCCATCCATGAGTACAACGGCGCCGCGGGTCCGGGCGCCCAGATTCGACTCCGCGCCGCATTGCATCATGGCGACGCCTTCCGAGACGACCACGGCTACGTCGGCCGACAGGTGAGCCATGCGTTCCGTTTGCTCGATGGCCCAGAACTCCGGGGGATACTCAGCGCCAGCGCCGCCGTCCTGGTACTGGCCGTGTCCGAGAGTGCATGGCACATTCTGGAACCCTCAGGCTCTGGCGAGTCCGATTACGCCGACATCCTGATCAGCACCAAAGAGCACACTGCCCGAGCTTGGGTCGCCGAGTTCAGGGCCGCCCCTGCTCTGGTCAGGTGAGCGAATGCCTGACACCTCGACATGCGCGCACGCCATGCCCCTGACTCTCCGGCCGACTCAAGCGCCCCGCACGGCGAAGAGCGAAGGGATTCAGAGCCGGCGCGCTGTTTGTCTGCGCGAGCACCCGACGAGCAAGTGCACAGTCCCGCTGATCGCCGAGGAGGTTGGCAGTTGAACGTCGCCGGATGGGTTGGCACAGTGATCGGCGTCATTGCCGGCGCAGCCATCATCGTAAACAAGCTCGGCGAACTGGCACACGCGGTACTTGACGTCCGAGACAGCCTTCGCGACAGGTTAAGCCGCCGGGAACGCGACCGGATTGGCCGACATGATCCCGGAGCACGGTCTCAGCCGGAGGTAGAACTCATCGACCATGCACCCGATATGGTCAAGGAGCAGTAGCCCATCGAGATTCAGCAGCAAGCAGGCTGGGTGGCCGACGCCATCTCGCGACGTCACCTGCACGCCGGGCCGTACGCGGCGTGCACCTTCTTCAGCGGCGCGGCCGGGGTGGCATCGGCGTCATATCCCGGGTTGTCGCTCGCCCAAGCCGCCTCTGTGCAGAAACCTCGCCCCTTCGGTGACATCGCCTCAAGACTCTCGAACGTCGTCTTGCAGGTCTGAAGATCGTAGTCCCCGAGAACCTGCGCGCTGGGTGGCAGATCGGGCGTGATGTACCGGACGATGACGTCATGCCCTGTCGGCCCACAGCTTGGGCCCGCCCCAGCGGGAGCAGGCGGGACCGCGGCAGAGGTCTGCGCTGGCGCCGGGTTCTCGGCGGCAGGTGCCGATGAAGAATCTGGCCGACCGGGCGGGACCACTGTCGGCTTCGCTACGGCGGTCGCCACAGACTTCGCGTCCGCAGCTTTGCCGTCCACGCCGACGGCGTTACACCCGGCGATGAGGAGCAGCCCGGCAATCACACCAAGGGTGACCTTTGCATTCGACAAGGGCCCCCTCCGAGTGGGGTCGGCTGGTGAATGGCTCCGATTGGGTGAAGGGTTGTACGTCTCGGACATGAGGACCCTCCGCTGATCCGACAGGCTGTCGCCGGCCAGCCTGCCAGGCTCGCATACCGAGACGTCAGGTTGTGATCGAGCCGTTACGCCCCTTGTGATCACCGGCATCGGATGCATGCTCCGCCACCGAGGCCGCCCATCCGCCGAGCCTCTACATGGAATCGACGCCAAGCGGACGGCCATCGCCACCGAGGGCCCGCCCGCCTGCAGGTCGACTCGAACACGGCCAGGGTCGCAACCGATCCCGGAGCCGATCCCCTTCCCCTTATCGTCACTCTGACATAAACTGCCGGAGTGGCCTCCCGGGCCTACCCCCGTACCGCGCATCTGGAGACGTGCCGTGGACCGCTCGCCGACTGAACACCACATCAACTTGGCCTTCGGGCTGAACAGCACCCCCGGCGCGTATGCGGTGTTGCTCGGCGCCGGCGCCTCAACCGCATCCGGCATGCTCTCCGCCTGGGGCATTCAGCGCGACCTCATACTCAAGATCGCCGCTGCGGAGAAGGCCGACCTGCCTGGAGGCGATCTCGCCCCCTTCGATTGGTACGAGCAGCGGTTCGGAAAGCCTGCAGCCTACGACGACCTCCTCGCCCAAATAGCACCGACCCAGAACGAGCGCCAGACGTTGCTGCGAGGCTACTTCGAGCCAGACGAGAGCGAGCGGGAACGGGGTCTCAAGCAGCCCACGGCCGCCCACCGCGCGATCGCTCGCATGGTCGCGTCTGGTCACATTCGCGTCATCATGACGCTGAACTTCGACCGCTTGATGGAAGCAGCCTTGCGCGACCTGCAGATTGAGCCGACTGTTGTCTCCAGCGCAGACGGTCTTTCAGGCATGCTGCCCCTCCATGCCCAGAACGCCCTCGTCGTCCATCTCCACGGGGACTATCTCGCCCCGTCAAGCATGCTCAACACCCCAGAGGAGCTGGCTGCTTACACGCCCGAAGCGAACCGCTTCCTTGACCAGGTTCTCGACGAGTACGGCCTGATCATCGCAGGCTGGTCAGCCAACTGGGACCCCGCCCTGCGAGCCGCTCTGGATCGTTGCGCCACCCGTCGCTTTCACACGTACTGGACTGACCTGTATCCCCTTTCCGAGCCTGCCACCGAGGTCCTCACCCAGCGCCGCGCGACCTACGTCCATGCATCTGCAGACGACTTCTTTGGTCAGACAGCAGATGCCCTCCATGCGATTGCCAGTACAAACCGCCACCACCCAGCCGCCATTGCCGTCGCTGTCAACACTGCCAAGCGCGAGCTTTCCGGCGAGCGCCCCGCTATCAGCCTCCATGACACCTTGCGCAGTGAGGCATCTGCCATTGCCGCCTCACCGGTCCGAACCGATGGCCCCTGGCACGTCGCAGACCCCCACCCAGAGCATGAGCGGCGCCTCGCCCTCCTGGAGACGGAGTGCGAGAAGCTGCTCGCCGTAGTCGCCACCGCCGCATACTGGGGCTCCCCTGCCGTCGACCGCTGGTGGCTGCCCGACATTGAACGGCTTGCTGAACCAACGGGTCGCGACGGCCTCCTCAGCCTCATCAACCTGACCCGCACACCTGGCCTCATGATGTTCTACTCCGCCGGTATCGCCGCGGTGGCAAACGAGCGTTGGGGCCTCGTCGGGCACCTTCTTGCTGAGACGCTGACCTGCACCAACAGTCAAGGCCACAGGACGCCTGTAGCAGCCGTCCTGAGCCCTGATTCCATTCTCGGCGCGCAGCAGTCGTCCGCCCGCCTCCAGCAGCTACTGCAGCCGATCTTCGTTGAACACCTCGCTCTGGGTCACGCTGCATTCACCGATGCTTGGGAGCGCTTCGAGTACCTGCGTCTCATCGCACAGACCGACCACCACCTCACGACGGAATCGGGGTGGACGGGATCAGACGTGCCGCACATCCGCGCCCTTGGATCTCTGGATTTCTACCAGCCGGCTCCGTCCGCTTGGCTGGAGCGCGCCCTGGAGCGCTTTGGACTGGGCAGCGATCTCGACCGAACGATCAAGTCCGGTCTGGTGGGCGGTGTACGGGAGCGTCTGGTCGAAGCGAAGAAGGTCTACGACGCCCGATTCAATGACTGGGCCAGAGGAACGCGAATGAGGTCGATGATCGGCAGAGGGGCAATAGCCCTTCCCACCTCGTGGTACCCCGACGCCATCCAGTAACCCTCCGCGATGTCGCGCCAGGCAAAGGCCAAGCGAAACCGCTCGCGCGGACGATCGTTGTCTGGTCGTGAGCATGAACATCATGAGCGAGAAGACCACCGAGCGACTGGCCGAAGATCTCATCAACGCTGCCGTTCTCGCGCATGAGGCGAACCTGAAGCTGGAAGCTGCCATCGCACGGTCAGGGGTGAGCGAGCAGGTGGTTGCAGATCTTCGCGCGAAAATCACCCGGATCTACGAGGAACACCCCGACGAGTAGCCGTACCCCACCGTTGGACCGGTGCAGACCGGGGCACATCCAGGGCACATGCAGGCGGAAAGCGGCGCTGACCAGTGAAAACTCCCGACAAGAGTTTTCCCAGGTCAGCGCCGTGATCGCCGCAAAATCGCAGGTCAGCGCGGCGCCCCTGCAGTACGTGAACTACCGCTAGTCGACCCCGCTCCTGGCCGCCCGCCCCCTGCGCGCGGGCGGCGGGACGGTACGGCCCCGCTCCCGGGTTCCGGGGGCGGGGCCGTTCGCGTCGGTGCGGCCGGTCAGCCGGCGGCGGGGTGGGAGTGGGCGGCGGAGGTCAGGGCCTGCGCCTGGGTGCGCAGGGCGTCGAGCTGCTCCTGGAGGCCCGCGGGCGCGGAACCGGGGAGCCTGGGCGGGGTCGGGGCGACGCCCGGGACGGTGGGCAGCGGCGGCACGGCCGGGAGTTGGCCGAGCAGGCCTTGCAGGAGGCTCTGCAGGGAGGCGACCAGTTGCTGGACGGCACCGAGGTCGGGGACGGCCGAGGTCACCGTCGAGAGCAGACCGGTGACCAGCTTGACGACGTCGCCGAGCGCCCCGAGGGCCGCGCCCGGGTCCGGCGTGGCCGGGAGGGCCGGGACGGCGGGGAGGGTCGGGACGGCGGGGGTGTCGGGCACGGTCGGGGTGTCGGGCACGGCAGGCGGCGCGGGGGCGGTGGGAGTGCCGGGGACCGTGGGCAGGTCGACGGCCGGGAGGGTGGTCGGCGGCGCCGGGATCGTCACCGGGATGACCGGGACGACGGGGGCCGGGACGGTGGTGCGGGGGGCCGCGGCTCCATGGCCTGCGGCGGTGGCGGACGCCGTGGCGACCATGGTCAGCGCGAGGGCTGCGGTCAGCGCCGCGGCCATCCGGGTGGCACGCATGGGTACTGCTTCCTCTCAGTGCGAGTCAGGCGAGATCGCCTGACTCACACCGTGCGGTCGCCGTCCCGGGGCAGCCACCGCAGGTACGCCGAACGGCGGCGCGTCGTACGACGACCCGCGGTCGACCGCCCGGCCGGGCCGCTCAACCGACCGCCCAGCCCGCGGTGCTGCGGTGCGCCCCCAGGCCGACCGAGTCGAACTCGTCCGCCCGGCCCGGCTCGACGTACCCGCCGAGCCTCCGCAGCGCGCGCGAGATCGGGGTGCCCTCGGCCGGCGCGGGTTCGAACTCACCGATGGCGAGCGGGCCCAGGACGACCCGGCCGTCCGACCAGACCGCGGCGCGCTGGGTGCCGCTGCCGCCGAAGTACTCGGCCTCTACGCAGGCGATCGGACCGGCCTTGGACCAGGCGGCGAGCCGGAGTTCGAACCCGGCGGAGTGCCAGCCGAATCCCGCCCCGCCCCCGGCCCTGGACACGGCGGCGTCGCCTTGGAGCGCGGACAGCACGGCGGGGGTGACCGGGATCAACGCCAGCCCCTGGGCCAGCGGAACCACCCGGGCCGTCGGCACTTCCGCCGCCGCCACCGTCAGCAGCTCCAACATGCCTATCAGCGCTTGGAGTTCATACGACATGCCGGACATGCTGTCCCACCGCACTGACAGTCGGCCCGGAATTTATCGTTCCGTGCCCGCGCGGAGACCGTAGAGCAGGGTGAAGAGGGTCACATCCACGGCGTCATCGGCCGTACTCTGACCTTCTTCGGACAGTCCGTCGAAGATCTCGGCCAGTTGGGCGCGGAGCCGGGTCAGCCGGTCCGGGTCGAGCCGGAGGGTGAAGTGCGCGAACAGGCCGGCCGACGGGCTCGAACCGTCCGGTGAGGGGCTGAAGTCCAGCCGACCGTCGGCCACATGGGCGCGGAACTCGCCGCGCACCCGGTCGATCGCGGCCAGCATGGCGTCGTACGCCCCCGAGCGGGCCGGGGAGTCGGCGATGAACATCTCCGGGGCGAGCCGGATCGAGTCCTGGGCGACCCGGTAGCGGCTCTCCACGATGCCGGAGACCAGCCGGGTGCCGGCCACCAGGACCAGCCCGGCCTTCTCCAGCTGCTTGATGTGCCGGTAGAGCTTGGTCTGCGGTTCGCCGAGCTCGGCGGCGAGCTCCTTGGCGGTCAGCGGGCGGTCCTCGGCGGCCTTCAGCGCGCCCAGGATGGCGAGGCGCAGCGGGTCGGCGAGTGCCTTGAGCACCGCGACGTCGCCCACCTGGCGCTCCTTGACCCAAGTGGTGGGCTGCTGCTCGTCCCCGTCGGCGGGTTCCCGTTCGTGCTCGGCCACGGGCCCACCCTCGCAGATCGGCCGCTCCGCACGCAATCACCTCCCGGTGAGCGCTCACCCTTGCGCAATCGCTCACACTCACGCCATCATTCACGAGAGCGTGAACGGTGTCGGAGAACGCGAACGATGGGGGTCGGGGCATGACGGAGCACACCACGACAACGGCCGAGCGGACGACGGAGCCGCTACGAGCAGACCCGGTACAAGCGGACCGGGTACAAGCCGCGCCCGCACCGGCGGACCCGCCGCCGCCCGTGCCGCTGCGGCGCAACCTGCGGTTCCAGGCCCTGTGGATCGGCCAGTCCTGCGCGACCCTCGGCATGCGGATCGGCGACACCGCCTTCCCCCTGCTGGTCCTCGCGCTCACCGGCTCCTCCACCGCCGCCGGCGCCTTCGCCGCAGTGGAGATGGCCACCGCCCTGCTGCTCGGCGTCCACGGCGGCGTGGTCGCCGACCGGCGGGACCGCCGCCGGGTGCTGCTCGTCGCCGACACCGCCCGGCTGCTGGCCCTCGCCAGCATCCCCGCCGCGCTGGCCTTCGGCCGGCCGTCCCTGGTGCACCTGCTGGTGGTCGCCGCCGTGATCGGCGCGACCGTCGCCTACACCGGCCCGATCCGGCTGCTGGCGCTGCGCTCGGTGGTCTCGCCGGAGCAGCTGCCGCAGGCGCTCGCCCAGGACGAGGCCCGGATGAGCGGCGCCGCGCTGGCCGGGCCGCCACTGGCCGGGTTCCTGTTCGGGCTCGGCCGCTCGGTGCCCTTCCTCGGCGCCGCGTTCGCCTCGCTGGTCTCGCTGGTGTCCGCCCTGGTGGTGCGCTTCCCCAGCCCGGCCGTGCCGCAGCAGCGTGAGAAGGGCGGCGCGCTGGCCGGCTTCCGGGTCCTCGCCGGCTCCCCGCTGCTGCGCCCCGCGCTGGCCGTACTGCTGGTGATCAACCTGACCGGGGCGGCGCTGCTGCTGCCCGTCATGGTGCTGCTGCGGGAGCACGGCACCAGCAGCGGCGGGATCGGCCTGGCCCTGGCCGGCGAGGCGGTGGGGGCACTGGCCGGGGCGGCCCTGGTGTCCCGGCTGCACCGGCTGGCCGGGCCCGGCGTGCTGCTGCTGGTCGTGGCCTGGACCGCCGTGCCGGTGCCGCTGGCACCGCTGCTGCCCGGCGGGGCGGTCACCGTCTTCGTCGCCCTGTTCGTGGTCGGTGCGGGCGTCCCTTCCCTGCGGGTGATGCTCGACCTGCTGGTCTTCCGCCAGGTGCCGGACGAGCTGCGCGGCCGGGTGATCGCCGCGACCGTGACGCTGCTGACCGCCGGGATGCCCGCCGGGGCCTTCGCCGCCGGCCTGCTGCTGGACCACCTCTCCCCCACCGCCGCACTCGCCTCGATCGCCGGGGTGCTCGCCCTCGCCCTGGTGCCCGCCACCGCGAGCCTCACCCTGCGCCGCGCCGTCTGGCCCGCCGCCGCGGCGGCTTCCGCGTAGGGCAAGCCCTCGAACTCCCGTCCCCGAACCCCCGTCGTCCGCCCGGCGCCGCCGCGCCGGCTTCCCCCCAGGGCTGAACACCGGTCACCCGCACGGCCGCACGCCGCATGCGGCGGCCTCGGCAACCGGGTGAACTGGCCGGGTACGGCCCGCCTCCAGGGCCCTTCCCGGCACCCCGGCTCCCCGCTCAGCCGACCCTCAGCCGATCCGGAGCCGATCCGCAGCCGACCCGCAGCCGACCTGGAGGCGCCCCGGAGCCGTACCGGAGGAGGACCGATGAGTGCCACGGACGCGCCCCCACCCGGCCCCGGGGGCGACGCCGGCCCCGCCACCCGGGAGCGCGGCGGCTCGGTGGCCGGCCGGCTGGCCGGCGCCCCGCGGATGTCCTGGGTCACCCTCGCCCTGATGACCACCAGCTCGGTCGCCAGCCTGCGCTCCGCCCCGACCATGGCGGTGTACGGGCTGGCCTGCGTCTTCCTCTACCTCGTCCCGGCGGTGGTGTTCCTGTTGCCGACCGCGCTGGTCTCCGCCGAGCTGGCCTCGGGCTGGGAGGGCGGCGTCTACCGCTGGGTCTCGGAGGGCCTGTCGAAGCCGCTCGGCTTCCTCGCCGTCTGGTGCCAGTTCGCGATGACGATCTTCTACTACCCGTCACTGCTGGCCTACGTGGCCTCGACCATCGCCTACGTGGTGAACCCCCGGCTGGCCGGCAACGGCCCGTACACCGCGGTCGTGATCATGGTGCTGTACTGGACCGGCGTCTGGGTCTCCGCCCGCGGGACGAAGGCGGTCGCCGGGCTGTCCTCGATGGGCCTGGTGATCGGCACCCTGGTCCCCGGCACCCTGCTGGTCGTCCTCGGCTTCGTCTTCCTCGGCGAGGGCAACGCCTCCGCCGCCCCGATGGACGCCTCGCACCTGTTCCCGCAGTGGACCGGCCTGGCCAGCCTGGTGCTGATCGTCAACAACTTCCTCAGCTACTCCGGCATGGAGATGAACGCGGTCCACGTCTCCTCGCTGCGCGACCCGGCCCGGGAGTTCCCGCGGTCGATGTTCACCGCCTCGGCGATGGTGCTGGCGATCTTCATCCTGCCGGCGCTGGCGATCAGCTGGGTGGTGCCGTCCAGCGAACTGAGCCTCACCGCCGGGGTGATGCAGGCCTTCGACGCCTTCTTCCAGTACTTCGACATCGGCTGGCTCACCCCGGTCATCGCGGTGGCGCTGATCGCCGCCTCGCTCGGCGGCATGCTGACCTGGCTGGCCGGCCCCTCCAAGGGCCTGCTGATGATCTCCCGTCAGGAGGGGTACCTGCCGCCGTTCCTGCAGCGGCTCAACCGGGAGGGCGTCCAGCAGAACCTGCTGGTCACCCAGGGCGTGGTCACCACCGCCATCGCCCTCCTCTACGCCCTGATCCCGAACGTCTCCAGCGCGTACTGGATCTTCTCGGTGATCACCACCCAGGTGTACCTGATCGTCTACCTGCTGATGTTCACCGCCGCGATCCGGCTGCGCCGCACCCAGCCGGACCACCCGCGCGGCTACCGGGCCCCGGCCCTGGTGCCGATCTGCGTGATCGGCCTGCTCGCCTCGGCCGCCGCGATGGGGATCGGCTTCGTGCCGTCCTCGCAGTTCGGCAGCGGCAGCGTCTGGTCGTACATCGGGATCGTCGGCGGCGGCCTGCTGCTGCTCGGGCTGGTCATCCCCTACCTCTTCCTGCGGCTGCGCAAGCCGGGCTGGCGCTCACCCGAGGCCGCCGCCGAGCCGGCCGCCCAGGAGGCGGACGAACTGCGCCGGACGGAAGGGGGAGCGGCGGCGTGACCACGAGCATGATGGCCTCCCGGCACCGCTGGATCTACCTCGGATCGATCGTCCTGCTGGTCGCGATGCTGGTCACCGGCCTGCTGTCGTTCTCCCGGCTGCACGCCACCGACCTGGCCGATCGGAAGGCGAACCAGCTCTCCACCGCGCTGAGTTCGGCCGGCTACCCGGTGCCCGCCCAGGACCAGATCACCCACACCCTGGGCGAGGACGGCGGCGCGGTCTGCGCCGACCCGGCGAACGCGCTCAACCAGGCGCAGTGGACGTACGGGATGTCCAACGGCGCGAACGGGCCCGGCCAGCGCCCGGTGCTCTCCGACCGCGAGGTCGTCAGGGCCGAGGCGATCGTGCTCTCGGTGTACTGCCCGGACCGGCTCGCCGCCGTCCAGGACCGGATCGACGACCTCGACCTGCGCGACACCGTGCGCAAGTAGGAGCTCCAGATGACCGACGAACTCGCCAGCCGCATCGATGAGTTGATGCCGCGAGCCCGGGCCGACCTGGCCGAGCTGGTGGCCATCCCGTCCGTCGCCGACCCCCGGCAGTACCCGCCGAAGAAGTGCCGGGAGGCCGCCGAGTGGGTCGCCGCCGCCTTCGCCGAGGCCGGTCTGCGCGACGTCCACCTGGAGGAGACCCCGGACGGCAGCCACGCCGTGGTCGGCCACCGCCCGCCCCCGCCCGGCGCCCCGACCGTGCTGCTCTACAGCCACTACGACGTCCAGCCCCCGCTCGACGAGGCCGCCTGGACCTCCCCGCCGTTCCGGCTCACCGAGCGCGACGGCCGCTGGTACGGGCGCGGCGCCGCCGACTGCAAGGGCAACATCGTCATGCACCTCACCGCGCTGCGGGCACTCGGCGAGGACGTCCCGGTCGGCCTCAAGCTGGTGGTCGAGGGCTCCGAGGAGCAGGGCACCGGCGGCCTGGAGCAGTACGTGCCCCCGCACGCCGGGGAGTTGCACGCGGACGCCCTGCTGATCTGCGACACCGGCAACGCCGCCGTGGGCGTGCCCACCGCCACCACCTCGCTGCGAGGGGTGGTCACCGTGGTGGTCGGCGTCGAGGCGCTCAAGGGCGACATGCACTCCGGCATGTTCGGCGGCCCCGCCCCGGACGCCCTCGCCGCGCTGATCCGGATGCTGGACTCGCTGCGCGACGCCGACGGCGGCACCCGGATCGACGGCCTGGACGGCGACGGCAGCTGGAGCGGGGTCGGCTACGACGAGGGCGCGTTCCGGGTCGACGCCGGGGTGCTGGACGGCGTCCGGCTGACCGGCTCCGGCACCGTCGCCGACCGGCTCTGGGCCCGCCCCGCCGTCACCGTCCTCGGCATCGACTGCCCGCCCGTGGTCGGCTCGGCCGCCGCCGTCCCGGCCACCGCCCGGGCCCGGGTGAGCCTGCGGGTCCCGCCCGGCACCGACGCCCGCGCCGCCCAGGACGCCCTGGTCGCGCACCTGGAGGCGGCCGCGCCCTGGGGCGTACGGGTCGCGGTGGAGCGGGAGAGCGCCGGCGCGCCGTTCCGGGCCGGCACCGGCGGGCCCGCGTACGCCGCGCTCGACCGGGCCATGCGGGAGGTCTACGGCAAGCCGATGTCCTTCCTCGGCCAGGGCGGCTCGATCCCGCTGTGCAACGTCCTCGCCACCACCTTCCCCGAGGCGGAGCTCGTGCTGATGGGCGTCGAGGAGCCGCGCTGCCTGATCCACGCGCCGAACGAGAGCGTGGACCCGGAGGAGATCCGGCGGATGGCCCACGTCGAGGCGCTGTTCCTCCGGCACTTCGCCGACAGCCGCTGAAGGCCGTGGCGCCGTCGCAGGACGTCGGTACCGTCGAGGAAGAGCAGTCCGTCCGGCCCCGAGGAGGAGGAACCGTGCCCCGTCCGTTCACCACCGAGGACCACGCCGCCCGGATGGCCAGGGCCACCGCGGAGGCGACCGCCGCCGGCCTGGCCGGTCTGGTGGTCGCCCCCGGCCCCGACCTGGCCTACCTGTGCGGCTACCGGCCCACCGCGGTCACCGAGCGGCTCACCGCCCTCGTCCTCACCCCCGGGCGCCGCCCCGCGCTGATCGTCCCCAGGCTGGAGCGCCCGGACGCCGAGGAGGCGGTCGGCGCCCCGGCCGTCGAGCTGCTCGACTGGTCCGACGGCGAGGACCCGTACGCCACCGCCCGCCCGCTGTTCGACCCGGCCGGGCGGTACGGCATCTCCGACAACGCCTGGGCGATGCACCTGCTGGGCCTCCAGTCCGCGCTGCCCGGTGCCGCCTTCACCTCGCTCACCGAGACCCTGCCGATGCTGCGCGCGGTCAAGGACGCCGAGGAGCTGGAGCGCCTGGCCGCGGCCGGCGGCGCCGCGGACGCCGCCTACCGGGGCATTCTGGAGGTCGCCTTCGCCGGCCGCCGGGAGACCGACGTGGCCGCCGACCTCGGCGCGCTGCTGATCCAGTACGGGCACAGCCAGGTCGACTTCACGGTCGTCGGCTCCGGCCCCAACGGTGCCAACCCGCACCACGAGGCCGGGGACCGGATCATCCGCACCGGGGACACCGTGGTGCTGGACTTCGGCGGCCTCAAGGACGGCTACGGCTCCGACACCACCCGCACCGTGCACGTCGGCCCGGACGCCCCGGCCGAGGTGCGGCAGGTGCACGACCTGGTCCGGCTCGCCCAGCAGACCGCCTTCGAGGCGGTCCGGCCCGGGGTGAGCTGCCAGGAGATCGACCGGATCGCCCGCCGGGTGATCACCGAGGGCGGCTACGGCGAGCACTTCATCCACCGCACCGGCCACGGCATCGGCATCACCACCCACGAACCGCCGTACCTGGTCGAGGGCGAGGAGCGGCCGCTGGTGCCCGGCATGTGCTTCTCGATCGAGCCCGGGGTGTACCTGCCCGGCCGGTTCGGGGTGCGGATCGAGGACATCGTCACGGTCACGGCGACCGGCGGGCGGCGCTTCAACAACACGCCGCACGAACTCGGCGTGGTGGCATGACCCGGCCCGCCTCGGCCCGGCCCGGCCCGCCCCGCCTCGGCCGGGCCCACCCCGGCCGACTGCCCTTTCACGAGGGCTCTTCGGTCCCCTTTCAGGGGGTTTCCGGGGTTTCCGGGACCTTGGTCCGGCGAGATTTGACCCAACCGTGTGATTTTCTTACGGGCTCGTCATACTTCACCCAGAGTCCTCCAAGCTTGCGTTGCTAGTTTCAATGAGCATGACGAAGCTGCTCAGTCCGGCCCCACCCACCCCGGTGCGGGCCGGACGACTGCGCCCCGTGACCGCCCGCACCCGCCGAACCGGCCTGTCGAGACTGCGGTTGCTGGCCTGGCCGGCCTACCTGACCGCCTTCGTCTGGTTCCTGGCCACCCAGGGCATGGCCTTCGCCAACGACGTGGTGTTCCTCTGGCTGATCGGCGCCCTGCTCACGGCCGCCGTCCACAGCGGGCACGGCACCCGCGGCTTCCTGCTGGTGCTGCGCGACTGGATCCCGGTGATGGCCGTGGTCTGGGCCTACTCGCTGCTGCGCGGCTACGGCGCCCACACCCCCTGGGCTCCGCACTGGCTGCCCCAGCTGCGCGCCGACGAGGTGCTCGGCTTCGGCGAGACCTGGACCGTACGGATCCAGCACGCCCTCTACACCCCCGGCTCACCGCACTGGTACGACTACGCGGCGACGGCCGTCTACCTCTCCCACTTCCTCGTGGTCTTCGTGCTGCTCGCCGTCCTCTGGCGGCGCTCCCACCAGCGCTTCCGGCAACTGCTCGCCTGCTACTTCACCCTGACCTTCGCCGGCTTCGCGACCTACCTGCTCTACCCGGCCGACCCGCCGTGGCTGGTCGGCCAGCAGGGCAACATGCCCGAACTGCACCGGGTGGTCTGGGAGACCATCTCCAACACGGGGCTGCCGCAGGCCGACTCCCTGCTGGAGAACGGCAGCCAGTTCGCCAACGACGTCGCCGCGATGCCCTCGCTGCACTCCGCCTACCCGGCGATGCTGCTGTTCCTCTTCTGGCCCACCGCCCGGCCCTGGCTGCGCACCCTGCTGGTCGCCTATCCGCTCGCCATGGCGTTCACCCTGGTCTACGGCGCCGAGCACTTCATCGTGGACATCCTGATCGGCTGGACGTACGCCGCCGTGGTGGTCCTCGGCCTGCGGTGGCTGCACAACCGCCGTACGGCGCGGGCGGCGGCCGGGGCAGAATCGGCCGGGTGCACTCCCACTCCCTGAGGGCCACTCCGATGAAGCCCACCCCCGAACAGCTGCGGGCCGCGCAGGACACCACCATCCCGGACATCACCGGGCCCGGGCTGCGGGTGCTGTTCTGCGGCATCAACCCCGGCCTGTGGTCCGGGGCCACGGGGCACCACTTCGCCCGCCCGGGCAACCGCTTCTGGCCCGCCCTGCACCGCTCCGGCTTCACCGCACGCCAGTACCGCCCGGACGAGCAGGGCGAACTGCCCGCCCTCGGCCTCGGCATCACCAACGTCGCCCCGCGCACCACCGCCAAGGCGGACGAGCTCACCGCCGAGGAACTGCGCGCGGGCGGCGCAGCGCTGCGCGAACGGGTGCTGCGACTGCGGCCCCGCGTCCTCGCGGTGCTCGGCATCGGCGCCTACCGGACGGCCTTCGGGCAGCGGCGGGCCGCGATCGGGCGCCAGCCGGAGGGCATCGGCGACACCGAGGTGTGGGTCCTGCCCAACCCGAGCGGCCTCAACGCCCACTACACCCTGGACGCGCTGGCCGCGGAGTTCCGCAAGCTCCGGGAGAGCCTCGACGACTGAAACGTGCCGGTGGCTCAGGCCGGGCCCCGGGCGGCCGTCAGCCCCTCCGGCAGCGGTAGCTCGCGCAGTTCGCGGATCAACGCCCGGACGGCGGCCGTGCCGGCCAGCTCGGGGGTGGTGACGTACCCGACGAAGCGGCTGGGCGGCTGCGGGCCGAGGTCGGTGACGGCCAGCCCGGGCGGGGCGCCGAGCAGTGCCGTCCGGGGCATGACTGCCATGCCGAGGCCCTGGGCGACCAGCGAGAGCGCCACCGTGTCGTCCTCCACGTCGACGGTCGCGGGCGGGAGCCAGTCCTGCCGGCGCCACCAGTCCCTGGTGTAGGAGTCGCAGTTCTCCGCCCAGTCCACCAGCGGCAGCCCGCGGGGCTCCGGGTGGTCCTGCGGGTGGGCGAGGGCGTACGACTCCCGGTACAGCCGCACCGCGACCAGTCCGGGGACGGGCGGCGGGCCGCCGGCGTCCAGGGTGGCCAGCCCGAGGTCGGCGAGGCCGTCGGCGACCTCCCCCGCGGTGCCCCGGCCGAGCTCCCGGACGATCCGCACCCGCGGGGTGAGCCCGGGGTGCCGGGCGGCGAGCCGGGCCAGGACGGGCGGCAGCAGGTGGGCGGCGGCGCTGCGGAAGGCGGCGATCCGCAGCGTGCCGGTCAGCGGCCCCGCCGGGTCGGCGCCCGCGCCCCGCACCTCGGGGCCCATCACGGCCAGCAGCCGTAGGATCCGACGGGCGTACCCGACCGCCCGCGCGCCGGCCTCAGTGGGGCGTGCGCCGTGGCGCCCGCGCTCGAAGAGCACCGCGCCGAGCTTCCGTTCGCAGGCGCGCACGGCGTGCGAGACGGCGGACTGGGTGGTCTCCAGGCGCGCGGCGGCCGCCGTGAAGCTGTGCTCCTCGTCGACGGCGACCAGGACGCGCAGCTCGTGCGGGGCGAGTTCGGTCATACGGCGAACCTACCGGCATCCATCGACGCCGCTCATGGAACCCTCCGTTCCATCGCCGCCGCCCCCTGCCCGGCCGCTCCGCCGCTTCCTACCGTGGTCACGTCCGACCCCGCCACCGACCGTACGGAGCACCGCCGATGTCCCGCCCCACCGCCCGCGCCGTCCACCTGGTCTCCCGCCCCTCGGGCGCGCCGAGCGCCGAGAACTTCGCCTTCGTCGACGAGACCGTCCCGGCGCTCGCCGCCGGGGAGGCCCTGGTCGAGAACGTCTACCAGTCCGTCGACCCGTACATGCGCGAGGAGATGGACGAGGGCGGCTGGGAGCTGCACGCCCCGCTGGAGGGCCGCACCATCGGCCGGGTGGTGGAGTCCCGGGCCGACGCGCTGCCGGTCGGCGCCCTGGTGTTCCACCGGCAGGCCTGGCGCACCCACTCGGTGGTGACCGCCGACCGGGCCAACCTGCTGCCGGACTTCGACGGTGTCCCGGTCAGCGCCCACCTGTCGATCCTCGGCGGCACCGGGCTGTCCGCCTGGGTCGGCCTGACCCGGATCGCCAAGCTCCAGCCCGGCGAGACCCTGTTCGTCTCGGCCGCGGCCGGCGGTGTCGGCACCGCCGCCGGCCGGTTCGCCCGGCTGCTCGGCGCCGGCCGGATCATCGGCAGCGCCGGCTCCGCCGCGAAGGTCGCCCACCTCACCGAGCACGTCGGCTTCGACGCCGCCTTCGACTACCACGACGCCCCGATCGCCGACCGGCTGCGCGAGGCCGCCCCGGACGGGCTGCACGTCTACCTGGACAACGTCGGCGGCGCGCACCTGGAGGCCGCCATCGGCGCGATGCGCGACCACGGCCGGATCGCCTGGTGCGGTGCCGTCGCCCAGTACAACAGCCCGCTGGACCCGCCGCCGGCGCCGCGCAACCTCTTCGACGTGGTCGGCCGGAGCCTGCGCCTGGAGGGCTTCCTGGTCCGCGAGCACCTGGACGCCCGCCCCGGGCTGTACGACTTCGCCGTCCCGCACCTGCGCTCCGGCGCCCTCGTCCCGGACGAGACGGTCGTGGACGGCTTCGACCAGGTGGTGGAGGCCTTCCTGGGCGTGCTCAGCGGTGCCAACACCGGCAAGATGCTCGTCCGGCTCTGAGCCCCGGCCCCGCCCACGGCGGCCGGGCCTACAGCGGGGTGACGGCCTTCAGCACCACCAGCAGGGCCACCGCCGCGTTGAGCGCGCACAGCGCCGAGGCCGCCGTGCCGACCGCGGCGACCATCGCCGCCAGGCCCGCCGGGGTCTTGGCCGGCGGCCAGTTGCGGGCCGTCGGCACGGGGCCCAGCAGCGCGGCCACCCGGCGCGGCACCGGGCCGGGCGCGGGGGCCGGGGCGGCGAAGGCCGCGAAGCCGGGCACCGGGGCGGCGTGCGAGACCAGCGCCGCCCGGGCCACCGCCCGGGCGGTGATCCGCCGGTCCCCGACCGCCTGGGCCGACTCCTCGTCCGCCCACCGCTCCGCGCTGAACGCCACCGCGTCCTGCAGCGGCCGCAGGAAGGGGTTGACGCAGGCGGCGAGCTGGGTGGTCAGCAGGTAGCGGTGGTGGCGGTGGCGCAGGTGCGCCCGCTCGTGTGCGAGCAGCGCCTCCCGCTCGTCCTCGGCCAGCCCGGCCAGCATCCCGGTGGAGACCACCACCCGCCCGGGCGAGCCGGGCAGCGCGTAGGCGTACGGGCTGCGGTCCGGCAGCACCGCGAGGTCGTCGGCCCCGGCCGGCCCCTCGGGCAGCCCGGCCAGCGCCCGCCGGGCCCGGGAGCGGACCCGCAGGTGCCGCACGACCGTCCGGCCGCAGGCGAAGCCGACCATCACCAGCAGCCACATCGCGGCCGTGCCGACCGTCTCGTGGTACGGCAGCGCGTGCCGCACGACCGGGTCGGACCAGCTGTCCGGCAGCGGATTGCCGGGGATCTGCGCGGTGCCCACCACGCCGATCAACCCGAGGCAGAGCACGCTGCACACCGCCATCACGGCGCTGATCACGGTCATCAGCCGGGCGGCGCCGCGCGGGTGCAGGTGCTGCTCGGTCAGCCGGGCGATCGGCACCGCGGTCAGCGGCAGGATGAGCGGGAGGAAGACGAAGAAGCCCACGGGTCAGCTCTCACGGTCGGCCGCTGCGGGCTCCGCGGACGCGGCGTCCAGCAGCGCCCGCAGCAGTTCCTCGTCGTGCGGCAGCAGCGCGGTGACGAAGCTGGCGAGGACGGCGTCCCGGTCCGCCTCGCCGTCGAGCATCCGGCGCATCCGCAGCGCGGCCAGCCCGGCGGCGTCGGCGGAGGCCTGCCACAGGTACGAGCGGCCGGAGCGGCTCCGGGAGACGGCGTTCTTGGCGTGCAGCCGGGACAGGATGGTCATCACCGTGGTGTACGCCAGATCGCCCTCCAGGCGTTCCTGGACCCACCCCGCGGTGGCCGGGCCGGGCGCCCGCTGGAGCACCGCCAGCACCTGCGCCTCCAGCTCGCCCTGGCCGCGCCGTCGGGCCGGCGCGTCCCCGGACGCCGGGGCGTGCCTCTCGTCTGCCATGACGGCCCACTCCCTCCGGATGCCGCACCCCGGACCGACGCGGGGCGCGGGGTCATCCTAACGAGCGCAGGCCTCCTCCGGACGGCCCAACGCGAGGGTTCGGACCCGCACCAGGGCCCTGGCTAGCCACGGGCCCGCTGGGTGACCACGATGCAGAGCAGCACCACCCCGGCCGTCGCCGGCGCGGCGACCGGCAGGTCCTCGCCGAGCAGCAGCACCGACCAGACCAGCGTCAGCAGCGGCTGGGCGAGCTGGAGCTGGCTGGCCCGCGGCACCCCGATCACCGCCATCCCCCGGTACCAGAACACGAACCCGCCGAACTGGGAGACCGCCGCGATGTACCCCAGCCCGACCAGCGCCTCGGCGCCCAGCCGGACCGGTTCGGCGGACAGCCCGTAGGCGGAGGTCAGCAGCATCACGGGCAGCGCGGCCACCACCGCCCAGGCGATCACCCGGGCGCCCGGGAGGTCCCGGGACAGCCGGCCGCCCTCCGCGTACCCGGCCGCGCAGACCAGCACGCCGACGAGCAGGTAGAGGTCGGCGACGGTCGGCCGGCCGTGGCTCTGCAGCAGGGTGAAGCCGAGCACGGCCGCCGCGCCGGTCAGGGCCGCCGCCCAGAACGCCCGGGACGGCCGGCGGCCGGTGCGCAGCGCCGAGGCCACCGCCGTGGCCAGCGGCAGCAGGCCGATGACCACCGCCGAGTGGGCGGTCGAGGAGGTCCGCAGGGCGAGCGTGGTGAGCAGCGGGAAGCCGATCACGCAGCCGGCCGAGACCACCAGCAGGCCGGGCCACTGCCGGGCCTTCGGGAGCGGGGCGGCGGAGGCCAGCAGGTAGAGCGCGGCGATCAGGCCGGCCAGGGTGCCGCGCAGCCCGCTCGAGGTCCACGGGCCGAAGCCGGTGAGGGACCACGCGGTGGCCGGGAAGGAGAGCGAGAAGGAGGCCACCCCGAGGGCGGCGAGGGCGGTGCCGGAGGCCGGGCCGGCGGACCTGGGTGCTACCGCCGCAGAATGGGTAGCGCTATCTTGTGCCGTCATGAATGAGCGTAGCAGCGTGACCGAACTCGCCGACATCCTGCGGAGGGAGGTCGAGCGCTACCCGGAGGGGCGGAAGCTCCCGTCCAGCCGGGCGCTGATGGAGCGCCACCAGGTCAGCCCGGTGACGGTCTCCCGCGCCATCGCGGTGCTGGTCGCCGAGGGTCTGGTGGTCTCCCGGCCGGGCGCGGGGGTGTTCCGGGCGGCGGCCTTCGCGGCCGCCCCGGACTCCCCCGCGGCCCCGGCCGCCCGGCCCGGCGACCTCTCCTGGCAGGAGGTCGCACTCAGCGCCGACTCCGGCCCGCGCGACCTGCTGGCCGCCCCGGTGTTCGCCACCCTCCGGGTGCCGCCGCCGGGCGTCATCGACCTCAACAGCGGCTACCCGCACTCCTCGCTGCTGCCCGAGCGGCTGCTCGCCGCCGCCCTGGCCCGGGCCGGCCGCCGCCCGGGCGCCTGGGACCGCCCGCCCACCGACGGCCTCACCGAGCTGCGCGGCTGGTTCGCCCGCGACATCGGCGGCCACGCCGGGCCGATCGGCGCCGGGGACGTCCTGATCACCTCCGGCGGGCAGGGCGGGCTGACCGTCGCGATGCGCTCGCTGGCCGCGCCCGGCGCGCCGGTCCTGGTCGAGTCGCCGACGTACTCGGGCATCCTCGCGGTGGTCCGGGCGGCCGGGCTGCGGCCGGTGCCCGTCCCGGTCGACGCCGACGGCGTCCGCACCGAGCTGCTGGCCGATGCCTTCGAGGCCACCCGGGCCCGGGTGTTCGTCTGCCAGCCGCTGTTCCAGAACCCCACCGGCGCGGTGCTCTCGCCCACGCGCCGGGCGGAGGTGCTGCGGATCGCCCGGGCCGCCGGGGCCTTCGTGGTCGAGGACGACTTCGCCCGGCTGCTGGTCCACGCCGACGCCCCGGCCCTGCCGCGCCCACTGGCCGCCGACGACCGGGACGGGGTGGTGGTGCACCTGCGCTCGCTCACCAAGGCGGCCTCCCCCAACCTGCGGGTCGGCGCCCTGACCGCGCGCGGCCCGGCGCTCGCCCGGCTGCGGGCCACCCAGGTGGTGGACAGCTTCTTCGTGCCCCGGCCGCTCCAGGAGGCCACGCTGGAGCTGGTCTCCGACCCCGCCTGGGCCCGTCACCTGCGCACCCTCGCCGCCGAGCTGCGCGACCGCCGCACCGCCGCCGTGGCCGCCCTGCACCGCGAACTGCCCGGCGTGCTCGACGCCTACCGGCCCGGCGGCTACCACCTGTGGCTGCGGTTCCCGGACGGCACGGACGACGGCGCCCTGGCCGACGCCGCCCTGCGCAAGGGCGTCCAGGTGACCCCGGGCCGGCCGTACCACGCCGCCGAGCCCCCGTCCCCGCACCTGCGGTTGAGCTACGCCGCCGCCGACAGCCCCGCCCAGGTCGCCGAGGGGATCCACCGGCTGCGGGAGGCGTACCAGGAGTCGACCGGCTGAACGGGCCGAGTGGACGGGAGTTCGAAGAGGGGTGCTACGCCCGGTGCCCGGCCATCCGCTCCAGCCGGGCGATCCGCTCCGCCATCGGCGGGTGGGTGGAGAACAGCCGCGCACCGGCCTCGCCGGGGCGGAAGGGGCTGGCGATCATCATGTGGCTCGCCGTCTGCAGCTGGGGCTCCGGCGGGAGCGGCAGCTGGCGGGTGCCGGCGTCGAGCTTGCGCAGGGCACTGGCCAGGGCGAGCGGGTCGCCGGTGATCCGGGCGCCGTCGGCGTCGGCCTGGTACTCGCGGGAGCGGCTGACGGCCATCTGGATCAGCCCGGCGGCGACCGGCCCGAGGATCATGATGGCGAGCATCCCGAACAGCCCCGGACCGTCGTCGTCCTCGCTCCGGCCGAACGGGACCAGCCAGGCGAAGTTCACCAGGAACATCACCACCGAGGCCAGCGCCCCGGCCACGGAGGAGATCAGGATGTCCCGGTTGTAGACGTGGCTGAGTTCGTGCCCGAGCACGCCGCGCAGCTCGCGCTCGTCCAGGATCTGCAGGATGCCCTCGGTGCAGCAGACCGCCGCGTTGCGCGGGTTGCGGCCGGTGGCGAAGGCGTTCGGGGCCGGGGTCGGGGAGATGTAGAGCCGGGGCATCGGCTGGCGGGCCGAGGTGGAGAGCTCGCGCACGATCCGGTACAGCCCCGGGGCCTCGAACTCGCTGACCGGCCGGGCCCGCATGGCCCGCAGCGCGAGCTTGTCGCTGTTCCAGTAGGCGTAGGCGTTGGTCCCGAGGGCGACCAGCAGGGCGATCAGGAAGCCGGTCCGGCCGAAGAAGCCGCCGATCACCAGGATCAGCGCCGAGAGGCCACCGAGCAGGACGGCGGTCCTCAGTCCGTTGTGCCGGCTGTGCACGTCAGGCCCTCCAGTGGTGCGGTGGGGAAGCCCTTTCCGCCTCGTCCCTCTTGCCCGCTCAACGGGCGGGCCCCGGGACCTTGTTCCCTTGTGACCGACGAGACACCGCCGTGCCACCCGGACGGCCCCGGACCGGACCGCGGCCGGATCCCCTCCCCCGGCCCGCCCGGGGCCCGGCCGGCCGCTCAGAACAGACTGCCGCCGGCCACCTGGAGGACCAGCTGCGGGGCGACCGAGAGCACCACCGCCGCCGAGGCGGTGAGCCCCAGCGTGGCGGTCAGGCTGACCGGCAGCCGGCGCTCGGCGGTGTCGGCGACCGAGGCCGGGTCGGCCGGGGCGAACAGCCGGGCCGTCCACAGCAGGTAGTAGTACAGGGCGACGACCACGTTGACGGCCATCACCACGGCCAGCCACCCCAGCCCGGCGTCCACGGCCGCGCGGAACACCACGACCTTGCCGAACAGGCCGATCACGCCGGGCGGCAGCCCGGCCAGGCAGAGCAGGAAGAAGGCCAGCGCGAGCGCCGTCCAGCGGTTGCGGGCGAACAGGCCGCGGAAGTCGTCCACGCTCGTCCCGGCCCGGCGGCCGACGGCGGCGACCACCCCGAAGGCACCGAGGTTCACCACGCCGTAGATCAGCGCGTACGCGGCGGTCGCGCCCAGCGGGTCGGCCCCGGTCGGCGCGTAGCCGGCCGCGGCGAGCGGCACCAGCAGGTACCCGGCCTGGCCGACCGAGGACCAGGCCAGCAGCCGCACCGCGCTGTACCGGGTGTCGAAGCGCTGCCGCAGCGCGCCGACGTTGCCGACCGTCATGGTGACGGCGGCCAGCACGGCGAGCACCAGGCCCCAGGTGTGGGCGTAGGGGCGGAACGCGACGGTGGTGGCGAGCGCGAGCCCGGACAGGCCGGCCGCCTTGCCGACCACCGAGAGGTAGCCGGCCACCGGCAGCGGGGCGCCGGTGTAGGTGTCGGGCACCCAGAAGTGGAAGGGGACGGCGGCGACCTTGAAGGCGAAGCCGACCAGGGTCAGCACGGCCCCGGCCTCGGCCAGGGTCCTGAGCTGCCCTGGCGCGTGCTCCAGTCCCTGGGCGACGGCACCGAGGTGCAGGCTGCCGCCGGCCGCGTAGACGAAGCCGATGCCGAGCAGCATCACGGCGGTCGCGGTCACCGAGGAGACGAAGAACTTCAACGCGGCCTCGGCGCCCCGGCCGTCCCGGCGCAGCGCGACCAGGGCGAAGGCGGGCAGCGAGGCGACCTCCAGGGCGATCACCATGGTGGCGAGGTCGCGGGAGGCGGGCAGCAGGGCGGCGCCGGTGGCGCTGGAGAGCAGCAGGAACCAGTACTCGCCGCGGGGCAGCTTCTGGTCCTCCACCGTGTGCATCGACAGCAGCGCCGCGATCAGCGCACCGCCGAGGGCCAGCAGCTGGAAGACCAGGGCGAAGTGGTCGGCGACGTAGGAGCAGCCCGCGCTGTCAGTGGCCCCTGCTACGTTCCGGAGGCAGAAGGTCGCCCGGGGTGACCCCCCGGTCAGCGGAAGGAGGGCGAGGAGGGCGAGGGCGAGTCCGGCGGCGGCCAGCTGGCCGAGCCGGCGCTTGTGCCGCTCGGGCAGGAAGAGGTCGGTGACCAGCACCGCGAGGGCGGCCACGGCGGCGATCAGCGGGGGCGCGATCGCCACCCAGTCCACGGACTGGATCAGGCTGCCCGGGTTGGCTACGGCGAGGGAGGTCACAGTGTGCTGCCCCGTGGAGTGAGGTCCGAGTGCGGCGGTGTGGGCTGCGAGCACGGTCAGCCACCCCCGAGGAGGTGCTTGACGGCAGGATCGGAGAGCCCGAGCAGGAGGGCGGGCCAGAGTCCGGCCACCAGGGTGAGCGCGGCCAGCGGCGTCCAGCTGACGGCCTCGTACGGCCGCAGGTCGGCCACCTCGCCGACCGGCGCGGGCTGCTCGGGGTCGCCCATGCAGACGCGCTTGACCACGATCAGCAGGTAGGCGGCGGTGAGCAGGGTACCGAGGCCGGCCAGGGCCATGTAGGTGACGAAGGCCGGGCGGGACAGGCCGGCGGCCGGGTCGAAGGCGCCGAACATGGCGAGCAGCTCGCCCCAGAAGCCGGCCAGGCCGGGCAGGCCGAGGCTGGCCACGGCGGCGAAGGCGAGCAGCGCGCCGATCCGGGGTGCCCGGCCGTACAGGGCGGCGCCGGTGGCCCCGGACAGGGTGTCCAGGTCCGCCGTGCCGTAGCGGTCCTTGACGGCTCCGACCAGGAAGAACAGCAGGCCGGTGATCAGACCGTGGGCGATGTTGGCGAACAGGGCGCCGTTGACGCCCACCGGGGTGAGGGAGGCGATGCCGAGCAGCACGAAGCCCATGTGGCCGACGGAGGAGTACGCGATCAGGCGCTTGAGGTCGCCCTTGGCGCCGGGGCGGGCCAGCGCCAGGCAGGCCAGCGAGCCGTAGACGATGCCGACGGCGGCGAAGGCGCCCAGGTAGGGCGCGAGCGTCGCGGTGCCGTCCGGCACGACCGGGAGGAGGACGCGGACCAGGCCGTACGTGCCCATCTTCAGCAGCACGCCGGCGAGCAGCACCGAGCCGACCGTCGGGGCGGCGGTGTGGGCGTCGGGGAGCCAGCTGTGCAGCGGCCAGGCGGGGGCCTTCACCGCGAGCCCGACCATGATCGCGAGCGCGGCGACCACCTGGGTGGTGTGGCTCAGGCCGTTGCCGTGCCCGGCGGCCAGCGCCTGCATGTCGAAGGTGCCGGCCTTGCTGCCGATCAGCAGGAAGCCGAGCAGCATCACGGCCGAGCCGAGCAGCGTGTAGAGGATGAACCGGTTGGCGGCCGGGGCCTTCGCGCCGCTGCCCCAGCGGGCGATCAGGAAGTACATCGGGATCAGCACGATCTCGAAGGACAGGAAGAAGAGGATCAGGTCCAGCACCGCGAAGGTGGCGAGCATGCCGACTTCGAGGAGGAGGAACAGCCCGACGAAGGCCTGCGCCGAAGGCACTCCTTCTCCGTCCGGCAGCCGCTTCTCCGAGTACAGCGCGCAGAGAAAGGTCAGCAACGCGGTCAGCACGATCAGCGGCAGCGAGACGCCGTCCACGCCGAGGTGGAAGCGCACGTGCAGGGCCGGGATCCAGGAGACGTCGGTGGTGGCCTGCATCCGGGCCGGTGCGTCGTGGTCGAAGCCGGCCGCGAGGGCGACGGAGAGCAGCAGCACCGCGCCGGTGACGACGGAGTTCAGCCGCAGCGCCCGCCGGCCGGCGACGGCCCGGTCCGGGCCGAAGACCGGCGCCAGGGTGAGCGCGGCGCCGAGCAGTGGCAGCACCAGGAGGGCGATGAGGACCGCGTTCATCGGGGGCTCCCAGCGGAGGTGAACGGGACGGGGGTGGGGGTCGACAGCACCGGCTACACCGCCACCAGGACGGCCAGCAGGACGACCCCGGCCAGCAGGGCGCTGAGGTAGGTCTGCGCGTTGCCGGTCTGCGCGAGCCGGACGGCCCGGCCGAGCAGGTTGGCGCCGATCCCGCTGCCCTGCACGTAGCCCTCGA
This sequence comes from Kitasatospora sp. NPDC096128, assembly GCF_040303105.1. Lineage (NCBI taxonomy): Bacteria > Bacillati > Actinomycetota > Actinomycetes > Kitasatosporales > Streptomycetaceae > Kitasatospora > Kitasatospora sp. NPDC096128. Next base: position 327,636 of record NZ_JBEOSP010000003.1, read on the forward strand.
CCACTTCGCGGTCGAGGAAGCGGACCAGCCGGGCCGCGGCGGTCACCGGGCGGACGAACAGCAGGTGGTAGAGCCGGTCGACGCCGAAGCCGTGCCGGGCCGGTCCGAACAGCGGGCCGAGCAGGGTGCGCCCGGGGTCCGCGACGATCACCTCGGCGGCCGGGGCTCCGGCCTGCTCGGGCACCCGCCCGGCGGCGGCCGGGGCGGGACGGCCGGTGCCCAGCCGCGCGGCGGCCGAGCGCCAGGCGCCGTACGCGGCGAGCACGCCGACCACGGCGAGACCGGTGCCGGTCACGGCGGTGACGCCGCTGGGGCGCAGCGAGCCGCCGTCCAGCAGGGCGGGCAGCCAGTCCGAGCGCAGTCCGGCGACGCCGAAGCCCATGGTCGGGACGGCCAGCACCCACAGCGGCCAGCGCATCGCGGGCGGCTCGGCGGTGGCCGGGTCGGCCTCGTCGGGCTCAGGCGAGTACGGCGCGTCGGCTTCGTGCTCGGCCGGGGCGGCCTGGGCGGCCGCGGCGGTCGGCGCGGCCGCGCCCGCCGGGCTGTGGAAGGCGACCAGGAACAGCCGGGCCGCGTACGCGCCGGTGAGCAGTGCGGTGAGCGCGGCCGAGATCAGCACGATCCACCCGGCCGCCTGGGGCACCGCCGAGGCCGGGCCGAGGCCGTTGGTCAGCGCCTCGCCGTTGGCGGCGTGCTCGGCGGCGGTCAGCACCGCCTCCTTGCTGAAGAAGCCGGAGAACGGCGGCAGCCCGGCGAGCGCGACCAGGGCGATGCCCATCGTCCAGTAGGCGTCCGGCACCCGCTTGCGCAGGCCGGGGACCCTGGACATCGCGGAGATCGAGTTGGTGTGCGCGGCGTGGATCACCACCCCGGCGGCCAGGAACAGCAGCGCCTTGAACGCACCGTGGCTGACCAGGTGGAACACCGAGGCCTCGCGGTCCCCGCTGGCCAGCGCGCCGGCCATGTAGCCGAGCTGGCCGACGGTGGAGTAGGCGAGGACCCGCTTGAGGTCGTCCTGGGCGAGCGCGCAGAGCGCCGAGCCGATCATCGTCACGGCGGCCATCACCGCGAGCACCACCAGCGCCGCCCCCGACTGGAGGAACACCGGCAGCAGCCGGGCCACCAGGTAGATGCCGGCCGCGACCATGGTGGCGGCGTGGATCAGCGCGGAGACCGGCGTCGGACCGGCCATCGCGTCCGGGAGCCAGGTGTGCAGCGGGAACTGGGCGCTCTTCCCGGCGACGCCGGCGAGCAGCAGCAGCGCGATCAGCGTCGGGTGGCCGAGCCGGCCCTCGCCCGCGGCCGCCAGCACGTCGCTGATCCGGAAACTGCCGGCGTCCGCGCCGAGCAGGAAGATCCCGAACAGGAACGGCACGTCGCCGAGCTTGGTGACCAGGAAGGCCTTGAGCGAGGCCGAGCGGGCGTCGGCGGTCTCCCAGTGGTGGCCGATCAGGAAGTACGAGCAGACGCCCATGACCTCCCAGCCGACCAGCAGCACCACGAGGTCGCCCGAGTAGACCACCAGGAACATCGCCGCGGTGAACAGCGAGACCAGCGCCGCGTACGAGGGGTAGCGCCGGTCCTCCTTGAGGTACGCGGTCGAGTAGACCTGGACGCAGGTGGCGACCAGGCCGACCAGCACCGAGATCAGCGAGGTGAAGCCGTCCAGGTGGACGGAGAGCGCGATGTCCGGGCCGCCGGTCGGGGTGAGCCGGGTGGCCGCGTCGAGCGTCTGCCCCGTGCCGAGCTGGAGGGCGACCACCAGGGCGAGCACGGCCGAGACGGCGACCGGGACGATCGCCAGCGGCCGGGCCAGCCCGGGCGCCTTCTTGCCGACGGCCAGGGTGGCGGCGGCCCCGAGCGCGGGCAGCGCGGGGACGAGGACGGGCAGGGCGAGGTTCATGCGGTGGCCCGGCCCTTCAGTGCCTCGGCCGCGACCGGCTCGTCCTCGGCCGGGGTGTGCGGCTCGGCCGGGTCGCCGAGCGCGGTGGCCCGGTCGATGTCGGCGGTGCCCCGGGCCCGGAACAGCAGCAGGACGATGGCCAGCCCCAGCCCGATCTCGGCGGCGGCGACGGTGATGGTGAACAGGGTGAGCGCCTGCCCGGCGTGCAGCGAGTCGCGCAGCCAGGCGTCGAAGGCGACCAGATCGAGGTTGACGGCGTTGAGCATCAGCTCGACGGACATCAGCACCAGGACGGCGTTGCGCCGGGCGAGCACGCCGTACACGCCGACGCTGAACAGCAGCGCGGCGAGCACGACGGGGTAGGCGAGGTGCATCAGCTCTCCTCCTCCGGCGCGGACGTCTGCGACGCGGACGTCTCCGGCGCGGCTTCCGGTACGGCTTCCGGCACGGCGGTCGGCGCCGTGCGCGGCACGGTCGCGGCCACGGTCCCGTTCGACCCGACCGGCCGTCCGGCCCGCACCTTGCCCGCCCGGGGCGCGGGCACCCGGCGCCCGGACCCGCGCGACAGCACGATCGCGCCGACCAGCGCCGCCAGCAGCAGCACGGACAGCGCCTCGAAGGGCAGCACCCAGTTGCGGAACAGGCTGGCCCCGGTGACGGAGGCCGAACCGCCGCCCGCACCGAGGTCGATCCAGGAGGTCCGGAAGGCGTCGACCACCAGCGTCACCAGCGTCCCGGCCGCGGCCAGCGCCACGACCAGGGCGACCCAGCGGTTCTTGGAGTCGGCGTCCGGCGAGCGCCCGATCGGCGCCTTGGTGAGCATCAGCCCGAACAGCACCAGGACGACCACCGAGCCCAGGTAGATCAGCACCTGCACCCAGGCGATGAACTCGGCCGTGAGCAGCAGGAACTCCACCGCCAGACCGCCGAGCGCGACCACCAGCCAGAGCGCGGCGTGCACCAGCTGCTTGGTGGTCACCGAGACCACCGCCGAGCCGAGCACCGCGATGCCGACCAGCAGGAAGACGATCTCCTGCCCGGACGGGGACAGGAACGAACGGGCGGCCGGCTCCAGGGAACCGGTCGCCGCGAGGAGCGTGGCAGCGGCGTTCACGCGTCGTCACCCTTCTCCTCGACGGACCCGACCGACCCGACGGACTCGACAGTCTCGGCGGTTGTGACAGCGGCAGCGGCCTCGGCGGCCGCAGCGGCGGCCGCCAGCTTGTCCGCCGCCTTGCGCGCGGTGGCGATCTCCTTGGGCTCCTCGGCCGCCGGGTCCAGCGCCGGCGGCGCCGGGACGGTCCACATCCACTCGCGGAGCTTCTCCCGCTCGTGGGTCAGCTCGTGGATGTCGGTCTCCGCGTACTCGAACTCCGGCGACCAGAACAGCGCGTCGAAGGGGCACACCTCGATGCAGATCCCGCAGTACATGCAGAGCGAGAAGTCGATGGCGAAGCGGTCCAGCACGTTGCGGGTGCGGGCCCGGGCGTTCGGCTCGGCGGCCGGCAGCGTCTCCTTGTGGGAGTCGATGTAGATGCACCAGTCCGGGCACTCGCGCGCGCAGAGCATGCACACCGTGCAGTTCTCCTCCAGCAGCGCGATGACGCCGCGCGAACGCGGCGGCAGCACCGGCTGCACGTCGGGGTACTGCGCGGTGACGGTCTTCTTCGTCATCGTCCGCAGCGTCACGGCCAGGCCCTTGGCGAGACCGGCACCGGGAAAACTCATGCGATCGCCACCTTGATGATGCCGGTGAGGGCGAGCTGGACCAGCGCGAGCGGGATCAGCACGATCCACGCGAAGCGCATCAGCTGGTCCTCGCGCAGACGGGGGTAGGTGACCCGCAGCCAGATGACCAGGAAGGCCAGCGCGAAGGTCTTGAGGAGCATCCAGAGCCAGCCGAGCTGGTCCGCCATCGGCCCGTGCCAGCCGCCGAGGAACAGCACCGCGGTCAGCGCCGACACCACCAGGATGCCCGCGTACTCGGACAGCAGGAACAGCGCGAAGCGCAGCCCGGTGTACTCGGTGTACGCGCCGAAGATGATCTCCGAGTCGGCGACCGGCATGTCGAACGGCGGCCGCTGGAGCTCGGCCAGACCGGCCGTGAAGAACACGAAGGCGCCGATGAGCTGCCAGGGCAGCCAGTACCACTGCCAGGCGTCCAGGATGCCGGGCAGCGACAGGGTGCCGGCGGCCATCGCCACCGAGGCCGCCGCGAGCACCATCGGCAGCTCGTAGGACATCAGCTGGGCGGCCGTCCGCAGGCCGCCGAGCAGCGAGAACTTGTTCGCCGAGGCCCAGCCGGCCATCAGCTTGCCGATCACGCCGACGCCCATCACGGCCAGCACGAAGAACAGCCCGGCGTCGATCGCCTGGCCGACGAAGCCGTCCGGGCCGACCGGGATCGCCAGCAGCACGAACAGGTACGGCAGCAGCGAGACGGCGGGCGCCAGCTGGAAGACCCGGCGGTCCGCGTCGGCCGGGACGATGTCCTCCTTCTGGACGAACTTCACCCCGTCCGCGACGAGCTGCGCCCAGCCGTGGAAGCCGCCCGCGTACATCGGACCGAGCCGGCCCTGCATGTGCGCCATGACCTTGTGCTCGGTCTGGCCGATGAGCAGCGGGAAGACCAGGAAGACGACCAGGGTCGCGACGCAGCGGAGCACCGTGTCGAGCAGGTTCACGCGCCGTCTCCGTCCCGGTCGGCCGGGTCGGCCGCCGTGTCGTCCTTCTGCTCCGGCTCGGCCGTGGGCTCCGCGGGCCCGTCGGCCGCCGGCTTCCCGTCGGCCGCCGGCTTCTCGTCGTGGGCCGGCACCGGATTGTGCCAGGGCGCGTCGGAGGACGCGGGCCGTACGGGAGCGGGACGCTCCGGCCCGGGCTCGTCGGCGGCCTGGCTGACCGAACCGTCGGAGACCGACCTGGTCCGGCGCGGCCGGTCCGCCCGCACCGCCGGGGCACCCTCGGCAGCCGGCACATCGGCAGCGGCACCGTCAGCGGCTGCCGGAGCCTCGCCGCCCGCCTGGCTCGCCGACCCCTCGGCCACCGACCTGGTGCGCCGCGGCCGGTCCGCCCGCACCACCGGAGCACCCTCGGCAGCCGGCACACCGGCACCGGCAGCAGCCGCAGCGCCGGCGCCCGCAGCAGCGCCCGCCCGGGGCGTACGCGCCGCCGCGCCCGCGGCCCGCGCACCGCGGGCGGGCCGCTCGGCGACCGGCGGCAGGGTGCCCTTGAGCGGCCCCCACTCGTTCGGGTCCGGCACGCCGGCGGGCTGCATCTTGCGCCGGGCCGGGCCGCCGCCGTGGTCCGACTCGCCCGGCTCCTTGGCGCCCGGCCAGTCCTTGGCGACCCGCGCCGCGAGCACGAACTCCTTGCGCAGCGGGTGCCCCTCGAAGCCGTCCGGCAGCAGCAGGGTGACCAGGTGGGGGTGCCCGGAGAAGTCGATGCCGAACATCTCGTGGGTCTCGCGCTCGTGCCAACCGGCCCCGGCGTACACCGCGACGGCGCTCGGCAGCGCGGCCCGCTCGCGCGGTACCCGGGTGCGCAGGGCGAGGTGCCGCACGCCCGGCGCCTCGACGGCGGCGAGGTGGGCGACCACGGAGAAGCCCTCGGCGAGCTCGTCGACGGCGCTCAGCCAGTCGAAGAAGCCCAGGCCCAGCACGTCCCGGGCGCTGGTGAGCGCCTCGATCCAGTGCTCGGCCGGCACGTCGACGGTGATCAGCCCGTACGCCTCGGCGCCGGCCGCCCACTCCCCGACCGACGCCGCGTACTGCTCGGCCGTGAGCCGCTCGCCAGGTCGCTCGCTGTGCTCGCTCACGAGGCCCCTCCCCCGTTCGAGGGCCCGGCCACCAGCGGACGGCGCAGCGCCGAGGCGGGCGCGGCGTAGCGGTCGGGCAGGGACTCGGCGGCGATCTTCTCCTGGAGCTTGAGGATGCCCTGGAGCAGCGCCTCGGGCCGCGGCGGGCAGCCGGGCACGTAGACGTCGACCGGGATGATCTGGTCCACGCCCTTGGTGACGGAGTAGGAGTCCCAGTAGGGGCCGCCGGAGTTGGAGCAGGCGCCGAAGGAGATGACGTACTTCGGCTCGGGCATCTGCTCGTAGAGGCGCTTGACGGCGGGCGCCATCTTGTCGGTGACCGTCCCGGAGACGATCATCAGGTCCGCCTGCCGGGGGCCGGGCGCGAACGGGATGACGCCCATCCGGATGAAGTCGTGCTTGGCCATGGACGCGGCGATGAACTCGATCGCGCAGCAGGCCAGGCCGAAGTTGAAGCACCAGAGGCTGTAGCGGCGGCCCCAGTTGAGCACGACCTTGACCGGGTCGGGCGCGAGCCGGGCCAGCGGGCCGATGCCGCGGCGCTCGACCGCGCCGGGGTTGGCGGGGTCGGGCAGTCCGAGCGGGACGGGACCGCCCTGGCCACCGTGCGAGTGGGTGTGCGTCACGTCCATTCCAGAACGCCCTTCTTCCAGGCGTAGAGCAGTCCGACCGCGAGGAAGCCGATGAAGAGGAACATCTCCACCAGCGTTCCGGCCCCGTACCCGGCGGCGGCGAAGACCGTCGCCCACGGGAACAGGTAGATCGCGTCGACCGCGAAGATCACGTACAGGAACGCGTACACGTAGTACCGGATCTGGGTGTGCGCCCAGTCCTCGCCCACCGGGTCCACCCCGCACTCGTAGGCGAGGAGCTTCTCGGGCGAGTGGACCACCGGCCGCAGCAGCCGGTTGGCGGTGAACGCCACGGTCACGAAGAGCACGCCGATGACGGCCAGCAGGCCCATCGCGGCGTACGCGTCGAAGTAGCCGCCGCCGACCGCCGGGTCGGCCGCGACGGCAGCCGCCTGCTGCCCCTCCATGCCTTCGCCTCCACCTCGGCCGCGAACCCGCCCTCAAGACAGTTCTACGACTTTTCCTCACACGGTCTTAACCATGGCCAATGCGTGAGTCTAAGGGGCGGGCTCCACTCCCCCCGAAACCTGCCCGGTCCGCAAGACGTCCCGTGGACAACCCGGTGAACACCCGGGGACCCCGGGGGGTGGGGATAACCCCCGGCCGGGAGGAAGTATCACCCCCATGGCACAGCGCCTCCCCCGTTCGGGATGCTGGGGTCCGCCAGCTCGATCGAGGGGACGGATGATCCGATGAAGTCGCTGAACCGCGCCGTGGACGCCATCAAGGAGCAGGACGCTCGGATGGAGCGCCCGCCGCTGTACGGCGCGCGGATGTGGCGCCAGGTCGGGCACCTGATGCTCAACTTCCCACTGGGCGTCGCCGGCTTCGTGCTCTCGGTGACCGCGCTGTCGGCCGGCCTGGGGCTGGCGGTGACGGTGATCGGCCTGCCGGTGCTGGCCGCCGGCCTGGCCGGCTCCCGCGCCCTGGGCGCCCTGGGCCGCAGCCGGGCGCGCACGGCGTACGGCTCCGCGATCGACGATCCGCAGCCGGTGCAGCAGCGCCGCCCGGGCATGGTCGGCTACACCATCGCCCACCTCACCGACCTGCTGAACTGGCGCTCGGCGCTCTACAACGTGCTGATGCTGCCCTGGGGCATCCTGAGCTTCACCCTGACCCTGGTCTCGGTGGTCGCGCTGTGGCCGGTGCTGCCCTTCGTGGTGCGCGCGATGGCCGCGGTCGACCGGATCCTGATCGAGTCGCTGCTCTTTCCCGGCGCGCTGGCCGAACGGGTGCGCGAGCTGGAGGACGACCGCGGCACCGTGGTCGACACCGCCGCCGCCGACCTGCGCCGGATCGAGCGCGACCTGCACGACGGCGCCCAGGCCCGCCTGGTCGCGCTGGCGATGGACCTCGGCATGGCCAAGGAGCGGCTGCGGGAGGTGGAGAGCCAGGAGGACATGGCGGCCGCCACCCGGATGGTCGACAACGCGCACGGCGAGGTGAAACTGGCCCTCCAGGAGCTGCGCGACCTGGCCCGCGGCATCCACCCGGCGGTGCTCACCGACCGCGGCCTGGACGCGGCGCTGTCCGCCGTCTCGGCCCGCTGCACCGTCCCGGGCGGGGTGAAGGTGAACGTCGACCTCACCGGGCCGGACGGCGAGCCCGAGCGCCCGGACTCGGCGGTCGAGGGCATCGCCTACTTCACCGTCAGCGAGCTGCTGACCAACGTCTCCAAGCACGCGGGCGCCGACACCGCCTCGGTGGACGTCTGGCGCTCGGACGACCAGCTGATGGTGCTGGTCCAGGACGACGGCCGGGGCGGGGCCGCCCCCTACCCGGGCAGCGGCCTGGGCGGGCTGGCCGAGCGGATCCGGGCGGTGGACGGGGTGTTCCTGGTGGAGAGCCCGGCGGGCGGCCCGACCACCGTCACCGTGGAGCTGCCCTGGCGCACCCGCACCGCCCGCCGCTAGGGCCGCCCGGGAACGCGAGGGCCGTCCAGGAACGCGAAGGGGCGCCGGGACCCGTCCGAGGCAGTGGACCGGTCCCGGCGCCGGGCCGGTACGGCAGTCGGCCCGCGGAACCCTTGCACGGTGGGCGGGCCGGCCGGCGTACCGGGGTCGGGGGGCGGCTAGGAGCTGCTCTCCAGCGTGCCGAGGGTGACGTCGGCGGTCTTGCTGTTGCCGTCCCTGGTGTAGGTGACGGTGACCTTGCTGCCCGGGGTGAGCGAGGCCAGCGCGGTGGTGAGCGCGTTCAGCGAGTCGACCGGGGTGTCACCGATCTTGGTGATGACGTCCCCGGCCTGGAGCCCCGCCGCGGCGGCCGCGCCGCCCTGGCTGACCGCCACGATGACCGCGCCGGCCGGCTGGAACTGCTGGTTGAAGCTGGTCCGGGCGGTGATGCCGAGCGCGGCCCGACCGGTGTTGGTGACCTTGCCCTGCTTGATCAGCTGGTCGGTGATGCTGGTGATGGTGGACGCCGGGATGGCGAAGCCGATGCCGGGGGCGGCCGCGCCGTTGGTCTGCGGCTCGGTCGCGGCGAGGGTGTTGATGCCGATCACCTGGCTGTCCAGGTTGACCAGCGCGCCGCCGCTGTTGCCCGGGTTGATCGCGGCCGAGGTCTGCACCATGTTGCCGATGGTGGCGCCCGGCGAACCGCCGCCGCGGGGCTCGGAGACGGTCCGCCCGGTGGCCGAGACGATGCCCTGGGTGACGCTGCTGGAGAGCCCGAGCGGGCTGCCCATGGCCAGGGTGATCTGACCGAGCTGGACCTTGCCCGAATCGCCGAAGGTCGCCGGCTTGAGGCCGCCGGGCGGGTTGCTGAGCTTGATCACCGCGAGGTCGGAGTCGGGGTAGCTGGCGACCAGGGTGGCGTCCAGCGCCTTGGTGGAGTTGGCCAGTGTGACGGTGAAGGTGCTCGCCGAGCCGACCACGTGGGCGTTGGTGACGATGTCGCCCTTGTCGTCGTAGACGATCCCGGAGCCGAGGCTGTCGCCGGTGGTGATCTGGACCACCGAGGGCAGCACGTCGGCGATCACCTTCTGGTACGCGTCCTGCAGCTGGTTGGCGCCGCCCGGCTGGGCGGCGGGGGCGGCGGAGGCCTGCTTGCTCGCGCCGGAGGAGGAGCCTGCCGAGGGCGAGGAGGCCGAAGAGGAGGACGAGCTGCTGCACCCGGCCAGCGCCAGGGCGAGCGCCGTGACGGCCGCGACCGCGCCCGGCGCGAGCAGCCGCCGGTGCGCCGCCTTGGGTCCGGTCGGCCGGGGGCCGGCCGGCAGCGGTCGGTTGTGTTCCTTCTTTCGGCTCACCTGGCTGCCTCCGATTCGACACCGCGCCAGGGGCGCGGGGCATGAGAGCACGGAAATCTTTGTCAGCATTCCACCGATTTGTCCGTTTTGCTGGCTGGACTCGCCCGAGCTCGGGGGCCGAAACCGAACGCCTAGGATTGCCGCATGACTTGGTTGATCACCGGCGGTGCCGGATACATCGGCGGGCACGTCGTCCGCCAGCTGCTCGACGCCGGTGAGCGCGTCGCCGTCCTGGACGACCTCAGCACCGGCGACGCCTCCCGGGTGCCGGCCGGTGTCCCGCTGATCGAGGGCTCCACCCTGGACCGCGCCGTCCTGGACGCCGCGATCCGCGAGCACGGCATCGAGGGCGTCCTGCACTTCGCCGCCAAGAAGCAGGTCGGCGAGTCGGTCGAGCAGCCGTTCCTGTACTACCGGGAGAACATGATCGGCCTGCAGACGGTGCTGGAGGCCGCGGCCGAGGGCGGCGTCAAGCGCTTCCTGTTCTCCTCCTCCGCCGCCGTCTACGGCATGCCGGACGTCGACCTGGTCACCGAGTCCACCCCCTGCGCCCCGATGAGCCCGTACGGCGAGACCAAGCTGGCCGGCGAGTGGCTGGTCGCCGCGGCGGGCAAGGCCCACGGGATGTCCACCGTGGCCCTGCGCTACTTCAACGTGGCCGGCGCCGCCTCCCCCGAGCTCTCCGACGCCGGGGTGTTCAACCTGGTCCCGATGGTCTTCGAGCGGCTGACCGCCGGCCAGGCGCCGCGGGTCTTCGGCGACGACTACGCGACCCCGGACGGCAGCTGCGTCCGCGACTACATCCACGTCTCCGACATCGCCTCGGCCCATGTCGCCGCCGCCAAGCGGCTGGCCGCCGACCCGGCCGGCGAGACCGCGCTGGTGCTCAACATCGGCCGCGGCGAGGGCGTCAGCGTCAAGGAGATGATCGAGGTCATCGGCAAGGTCACCGGCTACGACACCACCGCCGAGGTGACCCCGCGCCGCCCCGGCGACCCGGCCCGGGTGGTGGCCTCCGCCGACCTGATCCACCGCGAGCTGGGCTGGACCGCGAGCCACGACGTGGCGGACATGGTCTCCTCCGCGTGGGAGGGCTGGTGCAGCCGCCACCCCGGGGCCCGCAAGGCCTGACCCCCGGGCAGCACCACCGGACGGCGGTGTCCGCCCCGCTCAGCGGGCGGGCACCGCCGTGCCGTAATAGGCGTCCAGCGCGTACACGCAGCGGTCCTTGGAGCCGACGAAGACCCGCCCGCCTACCGCCACCGGGGAGCCGGTGAGCTCGCCCTTGGTGCCGAGCTCCCAGCGCAGCTGACCGGTCGCCAGGTCCAGGGTGTGCAGCGAGTGGTCCCGGCTGCCCAGGTGCACCAGGCCGTCGGCCACCGCCGGGGAGCCGACGATCTCGCCGCGCGCGGTGTAGCGCCAGCGCTCCCGGCCGGTCGCCGCCTCGAAGGCGTACAGCACCTCACCGCTGCCCACCAGCACCATGCCGTCCCCGACCACCACCGGTTCGGCGCCCTGGCGGCTGCCGGTGACCCCGCGCCAGCGGTCCGTTCCGGTGGCCGCGTCCAGCGCGTAGACGGTGCCCAGGTAGTCGGCCACGTAGACCGCGTCGCCGTCCAGCGCCGGCGGGGTGAACAGCACCACCGGGGCGTCGAAGCGCCAGCGCTCGGTGCCGCTGGCCGCGTCCAGCGCGTACACCCGGGTGCCCGCCGTCACGTACAGCACGCCGCCGCGCTCGACCGGGTGCGCGGGCACGTCCTCGCCGACCTGGAAGGACCAGCGCAGGCCGGCGCCGCGCGGGTCCACGCAGCGCAGCCGTCCGGCGCCGTAGTAGTAGGCGGCGCCGGCCACCAGGACCGGGCCGGACTGCGGGTTCTCGTAGTCCTGCTGGGCATCGTCGGCGCGCCACAGCTCGGCGCCGGTGGCGGCGGCGCGCAGCTGGACGCCGCCGCCGCGCACGCCGCAGCAGAGCACGCCGTCGGCGGCGGAGAGCGAGTAGACCCAGCCGTCCAGCGAGGTGCGCCAGCGCTCGGTGCCGTCCGCGACGTCCACGGTGTACAGGTGCGGGCCGTCCGCGGCGTGCACCCGGCCGGCGTCCACCGCGAGCGCCCAGGCGACGTCCCGGGTCTTGTAGCGGCGCTCGCCGGAGGCGATGTCCAGCGCGTGCACCTCGAAGCTGGAGACGAAGAGCGTGCCGTCGGCGACCACCGGGGTGCCCCAGACGTCGTTGGACATCCGGAACCTCCAGGGGCGCCAGCGGGCGGCCGGCGGCGGCGTGGAGGCCGGGGGGACCGGGACCGGTGGCGGGGTCGGCGCCGCCCGGCGGACCCAGTCGGTCGCGGCCGGAGCGGTGCCCGGGCCGGGCTGCTCGTGCTCGGCACGGGGCCCCGGGCCTATCCGCACCGAGGCGCCGGACAGCTGCACCTCGACGGCCACGGCACCGGTGGGCGCGCGGTGCTTGTTCTTGGAGGGGATCTTCGCGGTCGGGACGGCGTCGTCCGGGCTCCCCGGGCGCGGACCGGTGTGCACCGGCCCGGCGTGCACCGGCCCGGCGTGGACCGGACCAGACGGCGGCGCGTGCCCGGCGCCCGGGTAGGTGCGCGGGTCGTCCGGGCCGGGGTGCTGCGGCGGCACGTGCGGCTGCGGCGGGCCCTGGGTGTGCGGCGGCCGCACCGGCTCGGCCGGACCGGCGTACGGGCGGGCCTGGGGGCTCGGGCGGCGGCCGCGCTTGCGCTCGATCAGCTCCAGCGCGTGCGGGGGCAGCCAGTCGCCGGCCTCGCCGGTGGCGTCGTCCCGGGAGAACAGGTGCGGGGCCAGTTCGGCCTGGATCTGCGCCGGGGTGGGCCGGCGCTCGGGCGCCTGCTGCATGCAGGCGCGGACCAGGTCCATCAGCTCGGGCGCCATGCCGGTGAGGTCCGGCTCCTCGCGGAGCAGCTGGAACACCGTCTCGACCGGGTTGGAGCCCCGGAACGGCGGGTGCCCGGTGGCGCAGAAGACCATCAGCGAGCCGAGCGAGAAGACGTCGCTGGCGCCGCGGACGGTACGGCTGTCCCGGGCCTGCTCCGGGGACATGTAGGCGGGGGTGCCGACCGCGACGTTGGTCATGGTCAGCCGGGTGCTGGAGACCCCGGCCGCGATGCCGAAGTCGATCACCTTCGGGCCGTCCTCGACCACCAGGACGTTGGAGGGCTTGAGGTCGCGGTGGATCAGCCCGGCCGCGTGGATGGACTCCAGCGCCTCGGCGATGCCCGCGACCAGCCAGCGGGTGGCGCCGACCGGCAGCGGCCCGCACTCCTCGACCAGGTCCTCCAGCGAGGGCGCCGGGATGTACGCGGTGGCCAGCCAGGGCACCCGGGCGTCCGCGTCGGCGTCCACCACGGCCGCCGTGTAGAAGCCGCCGACCGTCTTGGCCGCCGCGATCTCACGGGCGAAGCGGACCCGGAACAGCTCGTCCTCGGCCAGCTCCCCCCGGACGGTCTTGATGGCCACTCGTCGCCCGGCCGCAGAGCGCGCCAGGTAGACCAGCCCCATCCCGCCCGCGCCGAGCCGCCCCAGCACCTCGAAGGGCCCGATCCTCCTCGGATCGTGCGCCGTCAGCTGGTCCACTCCGCAGCCACCTCCCCGTCATCCGCACCCGCCGCGTGGTGCCGGACCCGATTCTCCAATGCCGCCCGGTGCATCTCCAACCTCCCCCACCGGGAGGAGGCCGCCGCCCCGGGCCGACAGTCCGCTGGTCAGCAGTGACGGAACGGCCGGATTCTGACGCCCGATCCGGCCGCGGCTTGCGCCCCGGGGCCCGGACCGTCGACGTGTCGACCCGGACCGACAGTCACGCTCTGTCACTCGACCACCCCTCAGCGGACTCGCCGTCACGCTATGGGGTCAAAAGCACACGGGGGGGCTTCAAGACCGGCTTCGGACCCCGGTGAATATCCGTCCGAAGTGCTTCAGGCCGCTATAGCAACCCCCCGTGCGGAGTAATAGTCGCATCACCGAATCGCGCCAAGATCGTGCCACGGTAAGCTGACGGCATGACAGGACAAGTTCGCACCGTCGACGGTCGCGTCGCCGGGCGACGCGGACAGGAGACGCGGCAGAAGCTGCTCGACTGCCTCCGCGAGATGCTCAGCACGTCGCCCTATCGGGACGTCAAGGTCATCGACGTCGCCCGTATGGCGGGTACCTCCCCCGCGACCTTCTACCAGTACTTCCCGGATGTCGAGGGCGCAGTCCTCGAAATCGCCGAGGAAATGGCCAAGGACTCCGACACCCTCAAAGAGCTGGTGGCCGGAAAGTCCTGGGCAGGGAAGTCCGGACCGACCACTTCGGAAGAACTGGTCGACGGATTCCTCGCCTTCTGGCGCAAGAACGACGCCATTCTCCGAGTGGTCACGCTCGGTGCCGCAGAAGGGGACAAGCGGTTCTTCAAGATCCGCATGACCGTCCTCAACTCGGTCGCCAAGCCACTCGCGGAGGCCGTCAAGGAACTCCAGGCGAAGGGTCAGGCCGACAAGTCGCTCGACCCGAACGCCGTCGCCGGGGCCCTGGTCTCGCTGCTCGCCTCGGCGGCCGAGCACCAGAAGGCCTTCACCTCCTGGGGCGTCAAGGTCAAGGACCTCAAGCCCAACCTCGCTCCCCTGGTGTACCTGGGCGTCACCGGCAAGAAGGCGCCCAAGTAGGACCGTCCTCCGACCCACCATCCGCTCCGCGCGCAGCCCCGGCCTCCTGTCCGGGGAACGACGGACGGCGGCCGTGTCCTCGGGGGAGGTCCGCCGACGTACCGCACGCGCGCCAGACATGCCGGTGGGCGGGCACCCCTCACACAGGGTGCCCGCCCACCGGCATGCTGCTGATCGCCCACTCGCCTCCGGGGCGCTCTGCCCCGGGGCCGACGGTCGGCGCTCCCCTTCGGCCCGGGGCGGGCGTCCGGGAAGCGGGCGGGCGGATCAGGGGCAGCGGACCACTTGGCCGGCGTAGGCCAGGCCGCCGCCGAAGCCGAAGAGCAGGACCGGGTCGCCCGGGGAGAGTTCGCCGCGCTCGACCAGCTTGGAGAAGGCGAGCGGGATCGAGGCGGCCGAGGTGTTGCCGGAGTCGACCACGTCCCTGGCCACCACCGCGTCGGCGAGGCCCAGCTTGGCGGCGATCGCGTCGATGATCCGCAGGTTGGCCTGGTGCGGGACGAAGCCCTTCAGCTCCGACGGGTCGAGCCCGGCCCGCTCGCAGGCCTGCCGGGCCAGCGGGGCGAGCTGGGTGGTGGCCCAGCGGAACACCGACTGGCCCTGCTGGCTGATCACCGGGTCCCAGCCGGTGATCACCACGGCGTCGCCCCGTTCGGGCTCGGAGCCCCAGACCACCGGGCCGATGCCCGGCTCGGCGCCCTCCTCCTGGGCCTCGACCACCGCGGCGCCCGCGCCGTCGCCGAAGATCACGCAGGTGGAGCGGTCGGTCCAGTCGAGGGTGTCGGACATCCGCTCTGCGCCGATCACCAGCGCCCGCCGGGCCGCCCCGGCCCGGATCGCGTGGTCGGCGGTGGCCAGCGCGTACGAGAAGCCGGAGCAGACCGTGTTGATGTCGTACGCGGCGGGCGCGCGGACGCCCAGCCGGGCGGCCACCGCGGCGGCCGTGTTGGGACTGCGCTCGATCGCGGTGCAGGTGGCGACCACGACCAGGTCGATCTCCGCCGCCGTCCGGCCGCTGTTGGCCAGCGCCTTCTGCGCGGCCTCGGTGGCGAGGTCGACCAGGGTCTCGCTCTCGGCGATGTGCCGGGTACGGATGCCCACCCGGGCGCGGATCCATGCGTCGTCGGTGTCGACGAGTGCCGCCAGGTCGTCGTTGGAGAGGACCTTGGAAGGCTGGTAGTGCCCGAGTGCCACAATGCGCGAACCGCTCATGCTGCCATGGAACCGGGTTACCCGCTGGTCAACCGGGCATGACCGGCTACAGGATCCGCACCTGTGATCTGTAGGGGCTCCACAAGGCCCTTGCGGCGTCTGGGCCCGGGCGTCCGCCGAGGTCAGGCGGCCAGCGAGGTGGCGTCGCCCATCACGATCACCGGATGGGCGGCCGGGTCCAGGGTGCGGATCAGCTGGGCCATCTTGTCCTCGGGTATCGACACGCAGCCGTGGGTCGGGCCGTCGTGGTCGACGTGCAGCCAGATGCCGCCGCCCTTCTTGCTGCCCATCGGGCGGCGCATGTCGAGCGGGGAGCTGCCGGCGACCCGGTTGTAGTTGATCGCGACCACGTAGTCGAAGGAGCCCGCCAGCTGGTCGCCGAAGAAGCCCGTGCCGGAGACCACGAAGCTGGCGTCCTTGTCGTACGGGAGCTTGCTGCCGGGGTTGGCGTTGCGGCCGCCGGCGTCGGTGAGCTCGAAGACGCCGATCGGGCTGCGCAGGTCGCCCTCGTTGTGGTCGGTGGTCCAGCCGTTCTTGCCGTTGTGGCCCTGCCAGGTCTCACCGGCCAGCCAGCGGCCCTCGGGGGTGCGGGTCCACAGGGTGACGCTGTTCTTGTCGGTGTCCTTGCCCTGGCCGGTGGCGACCACGACCTGGGCGGTCGTGGCCGGGATCTTCGCGGTGAAGGCGGCACCGAGGCCGGGTATCGCGGCCAGCGAGCCGTCCGGGCGGGTCTCGCCGCGCCCGGCGGCCGCGGGGGCGGCCTGCCGGTCGGCGGCGGCCTGGACGGCCGCGGGGTCGGGCGTCACGGGGTGGTCGGGCTTGCTGACGCCCTCCGGTCCGGGGCCGTCGGCGGCCGCGGCGACGGACTTGGTGCCGTCCTGGCCGACGGTGTACCAGCCGGCGGCGGCCGCGACCAGCAGCGCGGTGCCGGCCATCACGGCCTTGCCGTGACGTTTCGGCTTGGCCTTGCGCCGCCGGCCCCGGGCGGCGGCCCGGCCACCGGGCGCGGGGGCCGCTGCGGCGAGGGGCGTGACGGAGGCGAGGGGTGCGAGGGGCTCGACCGGTGCGGGCTCCTCGTAGACCGGCTGCTCGTAGACCGGCTGCTGGTAGGCCGTCTCCTGGTAGACCGTCTCCTGGTAGACCGACGGCTCGTGGAACGCCGGCTCCTGGTGGGCGGGCTCCGGCTCGACGACGTACGGCTGGAAGGGCTGGAACGGCTGCTCGTACGCCCCGGAGTACCCGTCAGCCGTCTGCCGGTACTCGCCGTAGTACTCCTGTGCGACGGGCTGCGGGTACGCCTCGTACGCGGTGTACGGCGCCTCGTGCGACTGCTGCGGCACCCCGTACACCGGCTCCTGCATCGGCTCGTACGGTGGGTACTCGGTGGCGCGATGAGAACCGGACATGTCGTCGATCCTGCCAAACGCCCTACCCGTTGGTAAACCCGGGTCGCGTGCGGGAGCCGTGAAGACGCCGCCGCCCGGAGCGCGGGTGCGGTCCGGGCGGCGGGGAAAGCGCAGGTCAGAGGCGCATTGCCTGCGGCGTCTCGCGACGCGTCAGGTCGGGGCCGTCGTACTCGCGGATGACCTCGTAGCGGGTGTTGCGCTCCACCGGGCGGAAGCCGGCGTCCCGGATCAGGCCGAGCAGGTCCTCGCGGCCGAGCTTGTTCGGGGTGCCGAAGTTGTCCGCGTCGTGGGTGATCTTGTACTCGACCACCGAGCCGTCCATGTCGTCCGCGCCGTGGCTGAGCGCCAGCTGGGCGGTGGTGACACCGTGCATCACCCAGAAGACCTTGACGTGCGGGACGTTGTCGAACAGCAGCCGGGAGACCGCGAAGGTCTTCAGCGCCTCGGCGCCGGTGGCCATCTCGGTACGGGCCATCAGCTTGTTGCGCACGACGCCGTCCTTGGAGTCGTGGAAGTCGTGCTGGTAGCGCAGCGGGATGAAGACCTGGAAGCCGCCGGTCTCGTCCTGCAGCTCGCGCAGCCTCAGCACGTGGTCGACCCGGTGGCGGGGCTCCTCGATGTGGCCGTACAGCATGGTGGCCGGCGTCTTGAGGCCCTTGGCGTGCGCGAGGCGGTGGATCCGCGACCAGTCCTCCCAGTGGGTGTCGTGGTCGACGATGTGCTGGCGGACCTCCCAGTCGAAGATCTCCGCGCCGCCGCCGGTCAGCGACTCCAGGCCTGCGTCGATCAGCTCGTCCAGGATCTCGTCGGCGGGCAGGCCGCTGATCTTCTCGAACCAGTGGATCTCGGTGGCGGTGAAGGCCTTCAGCGAGACGTTCGGCAGCGCCGCCTTGAGCTCCCGCAGCGAGCGCGGGTAGTAGCGCCACGGCAGGGTCGGGTGCAGCCCGTTGACGATGTGCAGCTCGGTGAGGGACTCGCTCTCCATCGCCTTGGCGAGGCGGACGGCCTCCTCGATGCGCATCGTGTAGGCGTCCTTCTCGCCCGGCTTGCGCTGGAACGAGCAGTACGCGCAGGACGCGCTGCAGACGTTCGTCATGTTGAGGTGGCGGTTGACGTTGAAGTGGACGACGTCGCCGTTCTTGCGCGTCCGCACGTGGTGGGCCAGACCGCCCAGCCAGGCCAGGTCGTCGCTCTCGTAGAGCGCGATCCCGTCCTCGCGGGTCAGCCGCTCACCCGCGTAGACCTTCGCCTCCAGCTCGCGCTTGAGCCCTGCGTCCATGCGGTGCCCCGCCTCCTCAGACATTCGATTCCTTGCCGGAGACGAGGTTACGCCTATGCCGCGCGCAGCCCGGCGAGGGCGTGCCCCCCGGACAGGCCCCCTACGCCGCGAGCAGCTCCGCGAGCAGACCCGGGTCGACGTTGCCGCCGCTGACCACGGCGGCGACCGACCGGCCCCCGGTCTCGGCGGCGCGGTGGAAGTACGCGGCCGGGGCGACCGCCCCGGAGGGCTCGGCGACCAGCCGGCCGCGGCGGGCCAGCAGGGCGACGGTGGCGCGGATCTCGTCCTCCGTGACGGTGACGATGTCGTCCACGTAGGCGGTGATGTGCTCGTACGGCAGCACGCCGACCGAGGGGGTGCGCAGGCCGTCCGCGACCGTCCGGTAGGTGTCGGCGACCGGCCACTCCACCCGGCGGCCGGAGCGCAGGCTCGCCTGGGCGTCGGCGGCCAGCTCCGGCTCCACCCCGATCACCCGGACGCCCGGGCGGGTGAGCTTGAGCGCGGCCGCCGTCCCGCCGATCAGGCCGCCGCCGCTGACCGGCACCAGGACGGTGTCCAGTCCGGCCGGGGCGTCCTCGGCGATCTCCAGGCCGACCGTGCCCTGGCCCGCGATGATGAACGGGTCGTCGTACGGCGGCACCCAGACGTAGCCGTGCCGCTCGGCCAGCTCGGCGGGCAGGGCGTCCCGCTCCGCCGGTGGGACGAGGATCACCTCGGCGCCGTACGAGCGGGTGGCCTCCACCTTCACCGCGGGCGAGGTGTCCGGCATCACGATCACGGCCTTCAGGCCGAGCAGCTGCGCCGCGTAGGCGACCGCCTGCGCGTGGTTGCCGCTGGACTGGGCGACCACGCCGCGGGCGCGCTCGTCCGCGGTCAGCGCGGCCAGCCGGTTGTAGGCGCCGCGGGTCTTGAAGGCCCCGGTCGGCTGGAGGTTCTCGGGCTTGAGCCAGAGCCGCCGCTCGCCCTCGGACGCCCAGGGGGCGGGGACCAGCGGGGTGCGCACCGCGACTCCCGCGATCCGCTGCCGGGCGGCGTGCAGCTCCTCCAGACCGACCAGGACCATCTCGTCACTCTCCTACGGGGGGTAGCTCGCTGACCCGGTTCTCCCACTTCGTGGAGAGTACGACGGTGGTGCGGGTGCGGGCTACGCCCTTCGTGCCCGAGATCCGCTTGACCACCGACTCCAGGCCGGCCACGTCCGCCACCCGGACCTTGAGCATGTAGGAGTCGTCACCCGCGATGAACCAGCAGTCCTCGACCTCGTTGAGGTCCTTCAGCCGGAACGCGACGTCCTCGTGGTCGGCGGCGTCGGTGAGCTGGAGGCCGATCAGGGCCGTGACGCCGAAGCCGAGCGAGGCCGGGTTGACCGTCGCGCGGTAGCCGGTGATCACACCGGCCTGCTCCAGGCGGTTGATGCGGTCCGTGACGCTCGGGCCGGAGAGTCCGACCAACCGGCCCAGCTCGGCGTAGGACGCACGGCCGTTCTCCCGGAGCGCCTGGATGAGCTGCCTGTCCACCGTGTCCATATACCGTCCGCGTCCTTCCGAACCTCGCCAGACCCACAGATCATTATCCGGATTCAAAGGCGCCGTGCGCTGACCGACCCGGATATCGCAGAGAAGATACTCTCCCGCCCCCGGTCTCCTTACTCCCCCTCAGCCCGAGCCGCCTCCGCGTCGCCCGGTTTGCGGGCCGCCGCGCCCAACTCGCCCTCCCAGCGCAGGTACAGGGAATGCGGCACGCCGACCGCGTCCAGCACCCGGCCGGCCACGAAATCCACGAGTTCGCGCACGGTGGAGCCGCCGGCGTAGAAACCGGGCGAGGCGGGCAGCACCACCGCGCCCTGCGCGTCGAGTTCCACCAGGTGCTTCAACGTCACCCCGTTGAGTGGTGTCTCGCGCACGCAGACGACCAGCGGGCGGCGCTCCTTGAGGGTGACGCTGGCCGCCCGCTGCAGCAGGTCCTTGCTCAGGCCGAGGGCGATCCCGGCCACCGCGCCGGTGGTCGCGGGGACCACCAGCATGCCCTTGGCCGGGTACGAGCCGCTGGACGGGCCGGCCGCGAAGTCCCCAGCGGGCCAGTACCGGACGTCGTCCAGGCCCTCCGGCGTCCCCAGCCACTCGGCGAGGTCGGTGCGCCAGTGGGCGTCCCGGAAGGAGATGCCGGTCTCGTCCAGGATGGTGAGCCGGGCGGCCCGGCTGACGATCAGGTCCACCGCCTCACCGGCGGCGAGCAGCGCCCGGATCACCGAGGCCGCGTACGGCGTCCCCGACGCTCCCGAGACCCCGACCACCCACGGCTGACGCTTCGCAGTTCCCATGGAGGCATTCTGTCCCGCCCTCACCTGCGGCTTCGCCCCGGGCACGACGGAGCGGGCCCGCGCGGGCGCGCCCCCTGGGAGGATGGGCGCATGGCAGCGACCCTCGTCGACCTCACCCATCAGGTGACCACCGCGATGCCGGTCTACCCCGGCGACCCGGCCGTCCTGCTGGCGCCCGCGCTCACCACCGCCACCGCCGGGGTGAACGTGCTGGCCCTGCACCTCGGCTCGCAGTCCGGGACGCACGTGGACGCGCCGTACCACGTGGACGTCACCTGGCCGACCCTGGACGGGCTGCCGCTGGAGCGGTTCACCGGCCCGGCGGTGGTCGCCGACCTGCGCGGACTGGAGCCCCGGACGGCCGTCACCCCCGAGCTGCTGGCGCCCGCACTGGAACGCTGCGGCGAGGGCGTCGTCCTGCTGCTGGCCACCGGCTGGGCCCGGCACTGGGGCACCGACGCCTACCTGGCCCACCCCAGCCTGACCGCGGCCGCCGCCGAGGCGATCGTGGCCGCCGGGGTGCGGACGGTCGGGGTGGACGCGCTGAGCGTGGACCCCACCCCCGACCCGGGGCCGGAGGACCCGGCGGTGGCCGCGCTGCTCGCCGACCTCACCGACGAGCACGACGGGCCCGACCCGGTGGAGGAGCCGACGCTGGCCGCCCACCGGGTGCTGCTGGGGGCGGGCGGCGGCGGGGTGATCGCCGAGAACCTGACCGACCTGCGGGCGCTGCTGGCGGCCCAGGAGGCCGGCCTGCCGGTGGAGGTGTCGCTGTTCCCGCTGCGGCTGGTGGCCGCGGACGGGGCGCCGGTGCGAGCGGTGGCGCGGCTGGGCTGACCGGGCGTGGCGCGGCCGGGCCGCCCGGGCTCCGACGAGTCGGCCGGACGCCGACGAGGTCCACACTTGGTCTAGACCAACTCTGGTGGCGCCACTAGGCTTTCCGGCCATGGCTGAGATCATCGGAGTGGTCGAGCGACTCTGGCGCTACCCCGTGAAATCCACCGGCGGTGAGCGGCTCGACTCCGTCGACGTGGACGTGCGCGGCCTGGCCGGGGACCGCCTCTACGCCGTCCGCGACGCCTCCGGGAAGCTCGGCTCGGGCAAGAACACCCGCCGCTTCCGCCGGATGGACGGCCTGCTCCGGCTCTCCGCCCGGCTCGGCCGCCGGATCGACGGCCCCGAGCTCTTCGACCCGCTCGGCCGCCCGGTCGACCACCCGACCGCCTTCCTGCGCGCCTACCTCCAGCGCGCGGACGTCGAACTCGCCCGCGAGGACGCCGTATCGCACTTCGACCGGCAGCCCGTCAGCGTGCTCAGCACCGCCACCCTGGACTGGGTCCGCGAGGCCGTCCCCTTCGCCGTGGTCGACGAACGCCGCTT
This sequence comes from Kitasatospora sp. NPDC096128, assembly GCF_040303105.1. Lineage (NCBI taxonomy): Bacteria > Bacillati > Actinomycetota > Actinomycetes > Kitasatosporales > Streptomycetaceae > Kitasatospora > Kitasatospora sp. NPDC096128. The sequence continues at coordinate 349,505 of NZ_JBEOSP010000003.1, forward strand.
CCGCCCCAACATCGTGCTGCGCACGCCACCGGGCACCCCGCCCTTCGTCGAGGACTCCTGGCTCGGCCGGCACGTCCACGGCGAGGCCCCGGACTGCGCCCGGCTCGCCTTCGTGACCTCCAGCGAGCGCTGCGCGATGGTCGGCGCCCCGCAACCCGGCCTGCCGCACGCGCCGGAGATCCTCAAGGCCGTCGTGCAGGCGCACGACGGGCGGCTCGACGCCCTCGCCGAGGTCGCCGCCCCCGGGCGGCTGCGGCTCGGCGACCGGCTGGTGCTGGACTGAACCGCTGGAGGAACGACGAGGGGAAGCTACGGGAAGAACGCCCGAACCCGCAGGTCAGAGGCGTTCTGAGATTCTCCGAAAAAACTTTGAAACCACCTGCAACCCCCGTGTCCCCCGCACGTCTATCTGAGTGAGCGGCGGGGAGACCCGCCGGAGCGGACCGCAGGCGACACCGGGGCACCACCTCGGACCTCGAGTCCGGACCACGAACCACACCTGATCGACCGGTGTCAGAAGACTGCCGGTGAACACCCTGGGGGGTATGCACTATGTCTGTCGTGCGCGCACGTCGTTCCCGCTCCACCGTTCTCACCGCCGCCACCCTGGGCGTGCTGGTGGCCACCGGCGCGGTGATCGCCTCCCCGGCCGCCTTCGCCGCCGACGCTCCGGCCGCCGCCACCACCACCGCCACCCCCGCGCCGACCGCCGAAACCCCGGCCGACAAGCCGACCCTCCAGGTCAAGGCCCCGGAGACGGTCGGCCGCGGCGGAGAGCCGGTCGAGTTCACCGAGACCGTCACGAACCCCGGCGCCACCGAGGCCTCGTTCAAGCTGCGGGTCAAGGCCACCACCGACGCCAGCCCCTTCGCGTACCAGGCCATCAAGGTCGACTACCGCGACGCGGACGGCACCTGGAAGCCCGTCACCGACACGGTGCCCGCCCTGACCGTCGCCGCCGGCGCCACCAGGACCGTCCAGCTGCGCCTCACCACCGGGCTCCACACCTACTGGAGCAACACGGTGTCCACGGTGACGCTCAGCTCCGCCGTCCTCGACGCGACCGGGAACACCGTCCTCGCCGAGAACACCGCGGCGGTCTCGGCCAGGTACATCACCCTGGAGGTCGGGAACGCTCCGACCACCGCCGTCATCGGCGGCGCACCGGTCGAGTTCGACGTCACCGTCAAGAACCCCACCGCCTCCCGCTTCACCAACGTCTCCAAGGTCGTGCAGGCCGACAAGTACAGCACCCTCCAGATGCAGAAGGCCGACGGCAGCTGGGAGGCCCTCACCGGAACCCCCCTCCCGCGCTCCGACAACGACCTGCTCTACAAGCTCGCGGACGACCAGAACATGGCGCCCGGCGAGACCTTCACCCGGCACCTGCGCCTCGGCTTCACCGGCGACGCCAAGATCGGCACGACGTACGTCCACCCGATGGCGCTGCTGGACCAGGGCCCCGACTACTCGCCCGTCGTCGTCGGCCCCCAGTACGTCGCGGTCAACCTGACCGGCTCCCCGCTGGGCCTGTCGGTGCAGGAGCCGTCGTCGATCGGCAACGGCGGCAAGGCCGTCGAGTTCACCGAGACCGTCACCAACGCGAGCAGCTCCGACGCGCCGTTCGACCTCAAGCTCGACGCCAGCAACCCGCTCGCCCGCAGCGAGGGCCGCATCGCCCTGGAGTCCCTCGACTCCGACGGCGCCTGGAAGCCGGTCGGCCTCACCTTCAAGCAGCAGGCCGACGGGTTCCACTTCGTCGGCTCGCTCACGGGCGTCACCGTCCCCGCCCAGGGCACCAAGACCGTTCAGCTGCGGCTCTCCGCCCCGCTCAACAACGACTGGGCCGGCCAGAGCGGCACCATCAAGCTCGCCTCGGCCGTCCTCGACCAGTCGGGCCAGTCCGTGCTCGCCTCCAGCACCAAGGACGTCGCGCTCAAGGCGCTCAGCGTGCAGACCAAGGGCGCGCCCACCACCGCCGCCCCCGGCGGTGCCCCGGCCGAGTTCGACGTGAGCTTCACCAACCCGAGCGCCTCGGCCTACGACAACGTGTCGCCCGTCGTCCAGACCGACCGGCGCAGCACCCTCCAGGTCCAGAAGGCCGACGGCAGCTGGGAGAACATCACCGGCGTCGCGGCCCGCCAGCCGGGCGCCGACCAGGTCGTCTACCACCTGACCGCGGACAAGGACCTGGCCGCCGACACCACGGTCACCAAGCACGTCCGCATCGGCTTCACCTCCGACGCCCCGATCGGCCGGACGTACGTCAACACCACGGCCGTCCTCGGCGAGGGCACCGACTACCCGGCCTTCGTCGGCCCGCAGGGCTTCCCCGTCGACGTCACCAACACCCCGGCCGGCACCACCGACAAGGCTGCCGCCGACGGCACCACCGCCGTCAAGGCCGGCCTCACCACCGGCTCCGGCTCCGGCTCCGGCTCGGACACCACCACCGGCACCGCCGGCAGCACCGACACCCAGCTGGCGGGTGGCGCGCTCGCCCACACCGGCTCGGACGGCATGCTGTCCGCCGCGGCCGCGGCCGCGGGCCTGCTCGCCAGCGGCATCGGCGCGCTGTTCTTCGCGCGCCGCCGGCGCAGCGCCTGACGCCTCGGCTCCACCGAGCACCCGAGCCCCGGCTCCCGGTACCGTCCGGGGGCCGGGGCTCGGCGATTCCGCGGCCGCTCTAGCCGCGGACCAGGCAGAAGGGGTGGCCGGCCGGGTCGGCGTAGGTCCGCCAGCCGCCCGCGTCGTGCAGCCGGACGGCGCCGAGGGCGAGGACCTCGGGCTCGGCGGCGTCGAGGTCCGGCACGTCGACGTCCAGGTGCGCCTGCTGCGGGTGCTCGGGGCTCGGCCAGCGGGGCGGGCGGTGGTCGGTGACGCCCTGGAAGCAGAGCACCGTGCCGCCGTCCAGGTGCAGGGTGGACCAGTCCACGCCGAGCGACCAGCGCCGGTCCGGGCGGTCGACCTCGCCGCCGAGCAGCCCGGCGTAGAACCGGGCGAGCAGGCCCGGGTCCGGGCAGTCGAGCACGAGGCACTGCAGGGTGCCGATCACGGGCGTTCTCCTCCGGTGGGCTTCGCTTCCGGGGTCGATCCTCCTCCCGCGGCGCGGAGTTCAGCCGGTCAGGGCTCCGTCCGGCCGGGCTCCGTCCGGGTGCACCGGCCCGGCGGCCTCGGGAGCCCCCGGCGGCAGGACCACCGCCCGGAGGTAGGCCTCGACGAACAGGTCCAGCACCTCCTCCAGCGGGGGCAGGCCGGCGCCGAGGGCGGGCTCCAGCACCGGTCTCAGCAGCACGTGGTTGACCAGCGGGCCGATCATCAGCTGGGCCAGCACCGGGAGCGGCAGCGGGCGCAACCGGCCCGCCTCGATGTGCGGCAGCAGCAGCCGGGAGAGTCCGTCGAACATCCGGGGCAGGTGGGACGCCATCATCCGGGCGGCGGGGCCGTCCGGTCGGCCGAAGAGGTCGGCGAAGACCGCCGGAACGACCCGGGGCTCGCCGCCCCAGGCCGCGGCGAAGGTGCGGTGGATCGCCCGGACGGTGTCCTCCACGCCCTCCGGCGGGTCCGCGGCCAGCGTCTCCAGGTCCGGCAGCGGGCCGTACTGGAGGAAGACGGCGGCGAACAGGCCGTCCCGCCCCTCGAAGACGGTGTGCAGGCTGGGCAGCGAGCAGTCGGCCCGGTCGGCCACGGCGTCCAGGGTCACCCCGGCCAGGCCGCGTTCGGCCACCAGCCGGGCCGCCGCCTCGATCGCCCGCTCCCGTACCGGCGGCCGTCCGCCCGGGTCGACGCCGGTCTGCCGGACGGCCTCGTCCAGCGGGGCCCGGGAGCCGCCGAGGCGCCGCAGCAGGGTGCTGCGCGACATGCCGGCCGCCGAGGCGATCGCCGTCAGCGGGACGTCCGCGACGTCCTGTCCCCGCTCCTTCGCCGCCGCCAGGGCGGCCGCCACCAGATCGTTCATGTGAGACATCGTACTACTTGACACCTGAGACGGTTCCAGAGACGCTCTATATGCACGTTCCACCCAGGAACGGCAAGGGATCCAGGGGAGAGAGCCATGAGCGTCGTCATCTCCGGGGGCGGACCGGCCGGAATGGTGTTGGGTCTGATGCTGGCCCGCGCGGGCGTCGAGGTGACCGTGCTGGAGAAGCACGGGGACTTCCTGCGCGACTTCCGCGGCGACACCGTCCACGCGTCCACCGTGCGCCTGATGGACGAACTCGGCCTCGGCCGGAAGTTCGCCGCCCTGCCGCAGAGCCGGCTCGGCAACCTCGTGGTGCCGGTGCCCGGCGTCGGCCAGGTCGAACTGAGCGCCTACGACCGGCTGCCCGCGCCGTACAACTACATCGCCATGATGCCGCAGTGGGACCTGCTCAACTTCCTGGTCGAGGAGGCGCAGCGGGAACCCTCCTTCACCGTGCGGATGAACACCGAGGCCACCGGACTGCTCCGGGAGAACGGCCGGGTGGTCGGAGTCCGCTACCGCACCCGGGACGGCGAGGAGGGCGAGCTCCGCGCCGAACTCACCGTCGCCGCCGACGGCCGGCACTCCACCCTGCGCCGGGAGGCCGGCCTGGTGCCCAAGGAGTACCCCGTACCCTTCGACACCTGGTGGTTCCGGCTCCCCCGGCACGCCCACGAGCAGGCCGGGCAGCCCAGCCTCATCCCCGCCTTCGGCGACCGCGAGATGGTCCTCAGCCTCCCCCGCGACGACTACTTCCAGATCGCCTACTTCAAGCCCAAGGGCTCCGACCCCCAGCTGCGCGCCGAGGGCGTCGACCGCTTCCGCGCCAGGATCGCCGGGCTCCTGCCGCAGTACGCCGACCGGGTCGACCGGTTGACCGGCATGGACGAGGTCCACCTGCTCGACGTCAAGCTCAACCGGCTGGACCGCTGGTACGTCGACGGGCTGCTGCTGATCGGCGACGCCGCCCACGCGATGTCCCCGGCCGGCGGCGTCGGCATCAACCTCGCCATCCAGGACGCCGTCGCGGCCGCCGCCCTGCTCGCCGAACCGCTGCGCCGCGGCCGCCCGACCGTCGCCGCCCTGGCCCGGGTCCAGCAGCGCCGCTGGTGGCCGACCGTGGTCATGCAACGCCTCCAGCGGGTCCTGCACGGCATCATGTTCGTCCCGGTGCTCACCGGGCGCCGCTCCGGGCCGCCGACCGCGTTCGTCACGCTCACCCGCCGGGTGCCCGCCGTCCGGACCGGCATCTCCCGGCTCCTCGCCCTGGGGCCGCGCCCCGAGCACGCCCCGGCCTTCGCCCGCCGACCGTCGGCCTGACCGGGCGGACGGCCCCTGGGCGGGCGGCCCGACCGGGCGACCGGCCCGCCACGGACCGGCCGTTCGGACGGGCGGTTTCCGGGGAACGACCCCCGGCATGACGATCCCTCACCGCCTGACCGGCACCGGCGACCACCCCGTCCTCGTCCTGCACGACTGGTTCGGCACCAGCGCGGGCTGGGGCCCCTTCCTCGACTACCTCGACGGCAGGGCGTTCAGCTACGCCTTCCTCGACTACCGCGGCTACGGCGAGCGCAAGGACGTCACCGGCGCCTACACCCTCGCCGAGATCGCCGCCGACGCGCTCGCCCTCGCCGACCAACTCGGCTGGGACCGCTTCTCCGTGGTCGGCCACTCGATGGGCGGCAAGGCGGCCCAGCAGGTGCTGGCCGAGGCGCCGCTGCGGGTGCGCAAGCTGGTCGGCCTGGCCCCGGTGCCCGCCGGGGCGTACCCGCTGGACGAGGCGGGCGCGGCGCTGTTCTACGGCGCCGCCGAGGACCGTGAGAAGCGGTACGCGATCCTCGACCTGGTCACCGGGCAGCGGGCCGGCCGGGTCTGGCTGGACCGGATGGTCGACCAGTCGCTGCGGCTGTCGACCAGAGAGGCCTTCGGCGGCTACGTCCAGGACTGGGCCTCGGCCGACCTGGAGCACCGGATCAGCGGGAACCCCGTTCCGGTCAAGGTCATCGTCGGCGAGCACGACCTCGCGCTGACCGCCGACGTGATGCGGGGCACCTGGCTGGAGCACTACCCCAACGCCGAGTTGGAGGAGCTCGGCGGCAGCGGGCACTACCCGATGTACGAGGCGCCGGTGGCGCTGGCGACCTCGCTGGAGTCCTTCCTGCACAACTGACGCCCGCACAACTGACGCCCGCGCAGCCGACGCCCGCGCAGCCGACGCCCGCTCAACCGATCCGCGGAGTTCACCCGTTCGGGTGAGTTCCCGGCCGGGGGCGGGGATGTCCGGCAGGCTCCCGCCCGCCGCTGACCGGCCGTCGGCCTGCGGGAACGCCCGGGTCGGCCGGGGGCGGCGGCCCGCGGCCGACCCGGGCGTAGACGCCGACGCATGCACCGGAGACCCGTACGCATGGGGAGTCGGAGCCTCCGCACCTACCGTCGGAGTCATGACGGAGAAGACAACCGACGACGCGTCGACCGTGCTGCTGCTCGGCGCCCCCGGCGCGGTCGGGCGCCACCTCGGGCTGCAACTCGCCGCCGCGGGGGTGCGGGTGCGGGCTCTGACCCGGCGCGTGGACCGGGCCCGGCAGCCGGGCTACGTCCTGGGCGACCTGCGCGACCCGCGGTCCCTGCAAGCGGCCGCGCACGGCGTCGACGCGGTCTTCCTGGGCTGGCCGTTCGCCACCGCCGAGGGTGCCGCGGAGGCGGTGGCGGCGCTGGCCGGCGAGGTCGGGCGGGTGGTCCTGCTCTCCTCCGCCGCCGTCCAGGACGTCCCGGGCGCCGGCCCGTACTCGCCCGGACGGCCGGACGGGGAGGTCGAGGCGCTCCTCGCGGCCGGCGGGCTGCGGCACACCGTGCTGCGGCCGCACGGCTTCGCCGCCGACGCGCTGCGGTGGGCCGAGGAGATCCGGGCCGGGGGCGCCGTGCGCGGCTACGGCGGCGGGGCCGGGCTGAACGTGGTCGACGAGCGGGACATCGCGGCGGTCGCCGCCCGGGCGCTGACCGAGGACGGGCACGACGGCGCCCGCTACGTCCTCACCGGCCCCGAGTCCCCCACCCAGGCCGAGCAGGTGCGGATCATCGGCGAGGCCGCCGGGCGGGAGGTCCGCTGGGAGGAGATCCCCCGCGAGGCGGCCCGCCACCGGATGCTCACCACCGGCTGCCCACCGGCCCTGGTGGACGGCGCCCTGGACTTCCTCCACACCCGCACCGCCACCCCCGAACCGGTCACCACCACGGTCCAGGACGTCACCGGCCGGCCCCCACGCCCCTTCCGCGCCTGGGCCGCCGACCACGCCCACCTGTTCCGCTGAGAGGCCCGGCGGGCGACTCCCGCCCCGTCAGATGCCGAGGCCGCGGATGACCAGGTCGACCAGGGCGAAGAAGAACAGCGAGATGCCGACGAAGCTGTTCGTCTGGAAGAAGGCCCGGTTGAGTCTGGAGAGGTCGTTCGGCTTCACGATGGTGTGCTCGTAGACGAACGCGCCGGCGACCACGGCCAGGCCGGTCCAGAAGGCGGCGCCGGCGTGGGTGAGCACCGCGAACCAGCCGAGCAGCAGGGTGGTCAGCACGTGGCAGACCCGGGCGCCCCGGATGGCGGCGGGGACACCGAAGCGGGCCGGCGGCGAGCCGACCCCGTGCTCCCGGTCGGACTCGACGTCCTGGCAGGCGTAGATCAGGTCGAAGCCGCCGATCCAGATGCCGACCGCGGCGCCGAGGACCACGGCCTCCCAGGACCAGCTGCCGGTCACCGCGAGCCAGGCGCCCACCGGGCCCATCGCCTGGGCCAGGCCCAGGATCGCCTGCGGGAAGTCGGTGAACCGCTTGCCGTAGGGGTAGACGACCATCGGCACCACAGCCACCGGCGCGAGGGCCAGGCAGAGCGGGTTGAGCAGTGCCGCAGCGCCGAGGAAGACCACCAGGGCGACCGCCGAGCCGACGTACGCGGTCTTCAACGAGACGGCGCCGGTGACGAGTTCACGCCCGGCCGTGCGCGGGTTCCGGGCGTCGATCTCGCGGTCGATGATCCGGTTGGCGGCCATCGCGAAGGTACGCAGGCCGACCATGCAGACGGTGACGACGAACAGTTCGCCCCAGTGCACCCGCTTGTCCGCCAGGAACATGGCGGTCAGCGCGGCGATGTAGGCGAAGGGCAGGGCGAAGACCGAGTGCTCGATCATCACCAGGCGCAGGAATGCCTTGGTGCGCCCCGGGGTCTCGACCGCAGCGGTGCTCACAGTCCGTATTCCTTCCAGCGACGGGTGACCAGCGCGGCGGTCTCCGGGTCCGAGGACACCATCTCCGGCCAGCCGCCGTCCCGGGTGTAGCCCTCCTCGGGCAGCTTGCGGGTCGCGTCGATACCCGCCTTGCCGCCCCAGAACTGCTGGTAGGAGGCGTGGTCGAGGTGGTCGACCGGGCCCTCGACGACGGTGAGGTCGCGGCTGTAGTCGACGTTGCCGAAGGCCCGCCAGGCGACTTCCTGGTAGTCGTGGACGTCGCAGTCGGAGTCCACCACGATGATCAGCTTGGTGAGCGACATCATGTGGGCGCCCCAGATCGCGTGCATCGTCTTCTGGGCGTGCTTGGGGTACTTCTTGTCGATCGAGACGATCACGCAGTTGTGGAAACCGCCGGCCTCGGGCAGGTCGTAGTCGACGATGTCCGGGATGATGATCTTCAGCAGCGGCAGGAAGAACCGCTCGGTGAACTTGCCCAGCGGGCCGTCCTCCGTCGGCGGGCGGCCGACCACGATGGACTGCAGGATCGGCCGGCGGCGCATGGTCACGCAGTCGATCGTCAGCGCCGGGAAGGGCTCCTGCGGGGTGTAGAAGCCGGTGTGGTCGCCGAACGGGCCCTCGGGGAGCATCTCGCCGGGCTCCAGCCAGCCCTCCAGGACCACCTCGGCGTCGGCCGGGACCTGCAACGGGACGGTCTTGCAGTCGACCATCCGGACCCGCTCGCCCGCGACGAAGCCGGCGAACAGGTACTCGTCGATGTCGCCGGGCAGCGGCGCGGTGGCGGCGTAGGTGACGGCCGGCGGGCAGCCGAAGGCGATCGCGACCGGGAGGCGCTCGCCGCGCTTGGCCGCGACGGCGTAGTGGTTGCGGCTGTCCTTGTGGATCTGCCAGTGCATCCCGATGGTGCGGCGGTCGTGCCGCTGGAGCCGGTAGAGGCCGAGGTTGCGGACGCCGCTGTCCGGGTCCTTGGTGTGGGTCAGGCCCAGGTTGAAGAAGGAGCCGCCGTCCATCGGCCAGGTGAACAGCGCGGGCAGCTCGTCCAGGTTGACGTCGTCACCGGTGAGCACGACCTCCTGGACCGGGGCGTCGCCGGCCTTCACGTGCCGGGGCGGGACGTGCGCCATCGAGGCGAGCTTGCCGAAGGCGTCCCGGAAGCCGGTGAAGCCCTGCGGCAGTTCGGGCTTGAGCAGGCCGGCGATCTTCTCGGCGATGTCCTCCGGGCCCTTGAGGCCGAGCGACTTGGCGAGCCGCCGCTCGGTGCCGAAGACGTTCATCGCGAGCGGCATCGACGAGCCCTTGACGTTCTCGAACAACAGCGCCGGGCCCTTGGCCTTCTGCACCCGGTCGACGATCTCGCCGATCTCCAGGTGGGGGTCCACCTCCGCCTTGATGCGCTTGAGGTCGCCCTCGCGGTCGAGGGCCCGGAGAAACGAACGGAGATCGTCGTATGCCATGCCTGTCAGTATCCGCCACCCGATAGCCTGGCTTGCGTCAAGGGCCCCGGGAGGCGCCCGCCACCACCACCCTCGACGGGGGGAGACCACAGCCGTGCTGAGGATTCTTCTGACCATCGTCCTTCCGCTCGTGCTGTGGGTGTGGGCGTTCATCGACTGCCTGACCACGCCCGAGGCTGAGGTGAAGCACCTGCCGAAGCCGATCTGGGTGATCATCGTGCTGCTCTTCCCGCCGCTCGGCCCGATCGCCTGGCTGCTGGCCGGGAAGCAGCGCGGCTTCCTGCGGGCGGGTGCCCCGGACGGGCAGCCGGGGCGGCCGCCCGCCGGAGGCCGACCCGGCCCCGGCGCCCCGCGCGGCGGTCGGCCGCTGGCCCCGGACGACGATCCGGAGTTCCTGGCGTCCCTCGGGAACGAGTCGTTGAAGAAGGACGACAAGGACCACGAGTCCATGCTGCGTCAGTGGGAGGCCGATCTGCGCCGCCGGGAGCAGGAACTGCGCGGCGGGGACGAGCCCGAGGACGGGCGAAAGAGCTGATCGGAGCGGTTCGGCCGGTCCCCCGGACAGCCCACCCGGACACCCACGGGTGGGCTGCGGCGTTTTTGGCGCTTCCCTACGACCGGGGAGCCTCCAGCACGATTCGACCGCTTTCCGGCGCCGCGGTCCAGCCGTGCTTGAGCGGTACCCCAGACGGCCGCCCTACAGTGCTGCGAGACGGCCCTGACCTGCTCTTTCATTCACGCTCAGCTCATCGGACCATCATCCGCCCGACAACCCCCGGTATTCGAACGGTCACCGAGCGCACGGCCTTCGAACCGGCAGCTTCTGTACAGGCCTCACAGCTAAACGAACTCGACCTTGTACGGAATCGACGCCGAAACCAGCGCACGGCCCCTCGTACAGTCATAAGTGAAGAAGTTGATTCGCAGCTGGGGGCACAGCAGACGTTGGCTGTCGGACAGTTCCCTCACCCTTGGAGTGGTTCGAGATGACGGTTGTGCATGAGGCGCCGGTCGGCGGCGAGGTCCCCGAGGTCCCGGCTGACGCCAAGGGGCGGGTCGCCGAGCTCCTCGAGCTCCGCGAGCAGGTGCGCCGCGGCCCGAGCGACAAGGCCACGGAGGCCCAGCACGCGAAGGGCAAGCTGACCGCCCGCGAGCGGATCGACCTGCTGCTGGACGAGGGCTCCTTCCGCGAGGTCGAGCCGCTGCGCCGGCACCGCGCCCAGGGCTTCGGCCTGGAGGCCAAGAAGCCGCACACCGACGGCGTGGTCGTCGGCTGGGGCACCGTGCACGGGCGCACCGTGTTCACCTACGCGCACGACTTCCGGATCTTCGGCGGCGCCCTGGGCGAGGCCCACGCGCAGAAGATCCACAAGATCATGGACATGGCCATCGCGGCCGGCGCCCCGCTGGTCTCGCTGAACGACGGCGCCGGCGCCCGCATCCAGGAGGGTGTCACCGCGCTGGCCGGTTACGGCGGCATCTTCCAGCGCAACACCAAGGCCTCCGGCGTCATCCCGCAGATCTCGGTGATGCTCGGCCCGTGCGCCGGCGGCGCCGCGTACTCCCCCGCGCTGACCGACTTCGTCTTCATGGTCCGCGAGACCTCGCAGATGTTCATCACCGGCCCGGACGTGGTCCAGGCCGTCACCGGCGAGAAGATCAGCCAGAACGGCCTGGGCGGCGCCGACGTGCACGCGGGCGTCTCGGGCGTCTCGCACTTCGTCTACGACGACGAGCAGTCCTGCATCGAGGAGGTCCGCTACCTCCTGTCGCTGCTGCCGCAGAACAACCGCGAGATGCCGCCGTCCGTGGTCAGCGAGGACCCGGTCGAGCGCCGCAACGACAGCCTGCTGGACCTGGTGCCCGTCGACGGCAACCGCCCGTACGACATGCGCAAGGTGATCGAGGAGATCGTCGACCACGGCGAGTTCCTGGAGGTCCACGAGCGCTGGGCCACCAACGTGCTCTGCGTGCTGGCCCGGGTCGACGGCCACGTCACCGGCATCATCGCCAACCAGCCGCAGTCGCTGGCCGGCGTGCTCGACATCAACGCCAGCGAGAAGGCCGCGCGCTTCGTCCAGATGTGCGACGCCTTCAACATCCCGCTGGTCACCCTGCTGGACGTGCCCGGCTTCCTGCCCGGCGTCGACCAGGAGCACGGCGGCATCATCCGGCACGGCGCCAAGCTGCTGTACGCGTACTGCAACGCCACCGTGCCGCGCATCTCGCTGATCCTGCGCAAGGCCTACGGCGGCGCCTACATCGTCATGGACTCCCGCTCCATCGGCGCGGACCTGTCCTACGCCTGGCCGACCAACGAGATCGCCGTGATGGGCGCCGAGGGCGCGGCCAACGTCATCTTCCGCCGCGAGATCAACGGCGCCGAGGACCCCGACGCCATGCGCGCCGAGAAGATCAAGGAATACAAGAGCGAGCTGATGCACCCGTACTACGCGGCCGAGCGCGGCCTCGTGGACGACGTCATCGACCCGGCGGAGACCCGCCTGGTGATCGCCTCGGCCCTCGCGATGCTCCGCACCAAGCACGCCGACCTGCCCAGCCGCAAGCACGGCAACCCGCCGATGTAGCAGCGGGGTTCGCAGCAACAGGCCGTACCGGGCACCACCACACACCACAGCAACCGGGGGAGAAACCAAGGACATGACCGCTTCCGCCGAACCCCTCGTCCGCATCGTCCGCGGCAGCCTCTCCGACGAGGAGCTCGCCGCCCTGACCGCCGTCCTGATGGCCCGCGCCGCCGCCGCGCAGCAGGCCGCGGCCACCGCACAGGTCGAGCCGATCGCCAACTGGCAGCGCCTGGAGCGCCGCCCGGCCTACTACTCGCCGGTCAGCTGGCAGCAGGCCGCCTGACGGTTCCGGACCGCCGGCACCGAGAGACGGGCCCCGACGGCCGGTCACCCCCCGGTTGCTGTGGTGTGTGGTGGTGCCCGGTACGGCCTGTTGCTGCGAACCCCGCTGCTACATCGGCGGGTTGCCGTGCTTGCGGCTGG